>NZ_JBSTYP010000021.1:0-83457 GCF_054052405.1 Aeromonas aquatilis
GATTTACGAGCTGGGTCATGGGGACGTGGCGGAAGATAGCCATGCCGATAATGGCCCAGACCAGGCGCTCCATGGGCATACGGCGACGACGTAGGGTCGCAACGCCCTCTTCGCCGAGCAGGGAAGTGATGAGTTCGGGGGGAATGAGGTCGGAGAGTGACTCAAACTGGGCAGTATTGCTGGCGTGGAGGAAGTCGAGAGCATGGGCGATACGCATAAAAAATCCGAAACCAATCAACTGGTTTCGGATTTTCACACAACAGAAGGATCGGTCAATGGATCCTTAACTGATCGGCATTAAGCTCGCAGGCTCCCGTTTCATCTTGCTTGTCATCCCTCAGGAGAGCACGGCCCCCAGACTCAGGCAGACCACGATCAGTACCGCCAGGATGCCGAGCAGCGGTGCCACCCACTTGACCCAGCGCACATAGGGCACTTTGGCGATAGCCAGACCACCCATGACCACGGCGGAGGTCGGGGTCACCAGGTTCACCAGACCGGAGGCAGACTGGTAAGCAGTCACCACCAGTTCGCGGCCTACGTTGGCGAAGTCGGCCAGCGGCGCCATGATCGGCATGGTCAGCACGGCCAGACCGGAGGAGGACGGCACCAGGAAGGAGAGCACCACTTCCAGCACGAACATCACGTTGATAAAGACGATGGTGGAGAGGCCAGTCACGATCCCTTCTGCGCTGTGCAGTATGGTGTGAGTGATCATGCCGTTGTCCATCACTACCACGATACCGCGGGCGATACCGATGATCAGCGCCACACCCAGCAGGTCGCGAGCACCATCGATAAAGTTGGAGGTCAGCTCCTCCTCGCTCATGCGGGAGATGACACCGACTATGATGGCAGCAGCCAGGAACACGCCGGAGATCTGCGCCATCCACCAGCCCAGCACAGCCACACCGTAGATCATCACGGCGAAGGAGGCGACGAAGATACCCAGCACGATTTTACGGGTCAGGGTGAACTCCAGCATCTGGTCGCTCTTGTTGCCAAGGAAGTGGGCACGGTTCTCTTCCCACTTGTCAGCCACCAGCGATTTGCTCGGATCGCTGCGCACCATTTTGGCGTAGCGCATCACATAGGCCACACAGATCAGCCAGCCAATCACCAGCATGGAGACCCGCAGCCAGATACCTTCGGTGAAGGAGATTCCAGCAGCATTGGCAGCAATAACAGTGGCAAAAGGGTTGATAGTCGAGCCCAACACACCGATCCCAGCACCCAGCAATACCGTCGCCGCGGCGACAACCGGGTCGAAGCGGGCGGCCATCATCACCGGCACCAACATGGCATAAAAAGGCAGGGACTCTTCGGCCATGCCGTAGATGGTACCGCCCGCGGCAAACAGTGCCATCAGGATCGGGATCATCCACTCTTCACGGCCACGCAGGCGATCGGTCACCCGTTCGATACCGGCGTCGATGGCACCTGTCTTGGTCACTATGCCCAGAAAACCGCCGATGATCAGGATAAAGAGGGAGACGTCGATAGCACCGGCTTCGTAAGTCTCGTGGTTGTAGAGGCCATCAATGGGCGCCAACAGCACATCGACAATCCCTTGAGGATTGCCCTCCACCAGTTTGTAGGTACCCGCCACCGGCACTTCTTTGCCGAGGGCTTCGTTCATGGTCATCTCATATTTGCCGGCTGGTACTATCCAGCTCATGGCGGCCACCAGGGCGATCAGCACAAACAGTATCGTGTAGGCTGACGGGAACTTGAATTTGGTCATGGTCCAGCTTCCTTCTGTGGGTGTGGTATCCATGCAGGCTGCGGGTTGTAGGGTTAGAGGTATTATGCCGCTGTCACATGGTCGAAAAGCCGGGGGTCGCCCCCCGGCACCACTACTGCGACCTTAGTCGCCCAGCGTAGCAACCATCACTGCCTTGATGGTGTGCATCCGGTTTTCGGCCTCGTCGAACACGATGCTGTGCTCGGATTCGAACACGTCCTCGGTCACTTCCAGGCCTTTCATGCCATATTTGTCAGCCACTTCCTTGCCCATGGTGGTCTCGTCGTTGTGGAACGCCGGTAGGCAGTGCATGAACTTCACATCAGGATTCTTGGTGGCGTTGATGACATCCATGTTGACCTGATACGGAGTCATCAGTTTGACGCGCTGATCCCAGGCTTCTTTCGCTTCACCCATGGATACCCATACGTCGGTGTAGAGGAAGTCAGCACCCAGCACACCCTCTTTCACATCTTCGGTCAGGGTGATGCGTGCGCCGGTCTCTTCGGCGATCAGGCGGCACTTGGCAACCAACTCCTCCTCCGGCCAGAAGGCTTTCGGCGCGACCAGACGGATGTCCATGCCCATTTTGGCGGCACCGACCATCAGGGAGTTACCCATGTTGTTGCGGGCATCCCCCAGGTAGGCAAACTTGATTTGATCCAGACGCTTGCCCTTGCCGTGCTCCAGCATGGTCATGAAGTCGGCCAGGATCTGGGTCGGGTGGAATTCGTTGGTCAGGCCGTTCCAGACCGGGACACCGGCGTAGGCGCCCAGCTCTTCCACGATCTCCTGACCGTAGCCGCGGTACTCGATACCGTCATACATGCGACCCAGTACACGAGCGGTGTCCTTCATGGACTCCTTGTGACCGATTTGGGAACCGCTTGGGCCAAGGTAGGAGACCTGAGCGCCCTGGTCGAAGGCCGCTACTTCAAACGCACAGCGGGTACGGGTGGAGGTCTTCTCGAAAATCAGGGCGATGTTCTTGCCGACCAGATGCTTGCGCTCGTAGCCACCGTATTTGGCTTTCTTCAGGTCGATGGCCAGGTCGATCATGTATTGGATTTCGCGCGGGGTGAAGTCCAGCAGTTTCAGGAAGTTACGGTTACGCAGATTAAAAGCCATGATGAGTTCTCTCTATATATGTTTCAGACCAGTTCGGGCAGTAGTGTTGACTACGCATTCTCAGTACAGATATCGGTAATTACGCGTGTACGGTGCGGGTGGCGACGATATTGGTGCCGGCTTCCCCCTTGAGGATGGCGAGGCCATCTTCCAGCGAGCCGATGCCGACCATGCCGCCGGTCGCTTTGACAAATTCACAGGAGGCTTCGACTTTTGGTCCCATGGAACCTGCATCGAACTTGACCCCGGCCAGCTCGTCCGGGCTGGTGACTCGCAGCGGACGCTGGGTCGGTTTGCCCCAATCCAGATAGACGGCATCGGCGTCGGTCAGGATCAGCAGGGCGTCGGCCTTGATCTGCTTGGCCAGATAGGCGGCAGACATGTCCTTGTCGATGACGGCTTCGATACCGGTCAGGCTCTGGCCATCCCAGGTCACCGGGATACCGCCACCACCGGTACAGATGATGAGGTGGCCCTGGGCAATCAGGGTTTCGATGGCGTCGCCTTCGACGATGCGCTGGGGCAGCGGGGACGGCACTACGCGGCGGAAGAACTTGCCGTCAGCCTTGACCACCCAGTGCTTCTCTTCTGCCAGGGTGCGGGCTTCCGCTTCTTCATAGACGGGGCCGATAAATTTGGTCGGGTTGGCGAATGCCGGATCCTTGGGATCGACCTGCACCTGAGTCAGCAGCGCGGTGACGTTGCGGCTCGGCATCAGGTTTTTCAGCTCCTGGATCAGCATGTAGCCGATCATGCCCTGGGACTCGGCACCCAGCACATCCAGCGGATAGGGGGATACCTTGGTGTAGGCGCTGTTCTGCAGGGCCAGCAGGCCGACTTGCGGGCCGTTGCCATGCACCAGCACCACGTTGTACTCCTGAGCGATCAGGGCGATGGTCTTGGCGGCAGTTGCTATGTTCTTGCGCTGGATATCCGCTTCCAGTGGCTCACCACGACGGAGCAGTGCATTGCCACCCAGAGCGACGACGACAGTTGGTTTTTTCATAGTGGTTAATCTCGAGTTTGGTTCTGTGTGGCGCCAGCTTCTGCCGGCGCCACGCCGTCTCATCAGATGCTGTCGCGTTCCATCGGGCAGCTCATGCAGCGGGCGCCGCCGCGGCCACGGCCCAGTTCATCACCCGGAATGGAGAGAACTGTGATACCGGCTTTGTCATATTTCTCATTGGTGTAGGTATTGCGCTCGTAACCCACCACCACGCCGGGACGTACGGTCAGCACGTTGTTGGCGTCGTTCCACTGCTCGCGTTCGGCTTCGAAGCTGTCACCGCCAGTGGTGATGATCTTGAGCTGATCCACGCCCAGCGCTTTCTCGATAGCGGTGACGAAGTAACCCTCTTCCTTGATGTTCATGCCGGTGGCGCCGCCCGGAGTCAGGCTCCAGCACTGCACATCCTTGCGGATCACTTCCGGATAGACGGAGAAGGTGTCGATGTCCATGTGAGTCATGACGGTATCCAGGTGCATGCAGCTGCGGTGTTTCGGCAGCTCCATGGCGATGACCTGCTTGGCCTGACCGTGTTTGAACAGGCTGCGAGCCAGATGCTCGACACCTTGCGGGGTGGTGCGCTCGGACATGCCGATCAGCACGGCGCCGCGGCCGATAACCAGCACGTCGCCACCCTCGATGGTGGAGTTGTCGTAGTCACGCTCCTCGTCACCGAAGTACTTGATGAAGTCCTGACCGGCAAACATCGGGTGCCAGCGGTAGATGGCCTTCACGTGGTTGGTCTCGCGACGACGGGCCGGCTTGGCCATCGGGTTGATGGAGACGCCGCCATAAACCCAGCAGGAGGTGTCACGGGTAAAGAGGTGGTTGGGCAGCGGCTCGATGATGAAATCGGTCGGAGCGTGCATGCCTACTACCATGTTGACGCCGCTGTAGGGCATCTCGGAGTAAGTCAGGCCGCCGGAGAGAATGCGGGCCAGTTCGCGGTGCGGCATGTCAGCCAGGAAGCAGCGCACGTCGTTGGCAAAAGAAGAGCCGAGGCGGTAGTCGGAGACCTGATGTTGCAACAGCCAGGTTTTGGCTTCCGGCACATCAAGTGTTTCCGCCAGCAGATTGGTCAGCAGGAAAACTTCGACATTCTGATCGCGCAGTACCTGAGCGAATTTGTCGTGCTCCTGACCGGCGCGTTCAACAGACAGGACGTCATCGAACAGCAGATCCTGGCAGTTGGAAGGAGTCAGACGCTTCAGACTGAGGTTGGGGCGGTGCAACATGACACGGCGCAATTGGCCAACTTCAGAACCTACATAAAATTTGCTCATGATTATATTCCGTCTAGCAGTGGTCCCTGCGAGTGATTGAATAGATTCCTTCTATTCATGCTCGTGGCTAAGGCGGGATATTCTTTATGTAGGGTAATCGGCTTATGTTCTATCCTGCCCTTGCCTTTCGAGACCGAGGTTAGCCCTGCGAATCGCGATAAACTTAGACATTGATCACATTCATTCGGAACTGAATATATTCACCATCCAATCTATGACCCCGGTAGCAAATTGCGCATTTTCCAAACAAATCGCACCGAATAACCATGCAAAACCACCCTGCTATATTTCAGATTGATTCATTTTTTATTCATGTCAGTTCACTGGAGTGATTAAATGTAAATAACAAAAACCGTTAAAAATCATCACCATAAATAATTTTACAAATAAAATTTGAATATTACTCCCTAGGTATTGAATACATCGCCGTGACGGGAGGAACGCGGGAGAAATAAATACTCACATCGACCACATTCACTGCATAAATCTTTTCTTGTTCCAGATCATGGCATTGATGCCAACCCCATCAGGCTCGGCCTCATCAGTCACCACCTCTTTGTGCGGTTCAACTTAATATGCACAAAGTCCGCATCGAGGTGGGCAGCCATCCTCGTCTGTCACCACAACGCCTTTTGATACTTTTTTCAGTAATTGAATTTATTCGTCCCACCTTGCGCTGGCGCCAACCTCGACTTAACTCAGAAAGTGATCCAGATCACATATGAATGGCACTACTCAGGAGTTGTTATGAAGATGAAACCCATGCTGTTGCTCGCAACGTTGCTGCTCTCTGCGCTCCCTACCTTCATTCAAGCTGAAGGAGCCCCTGCCATGCCCATGGTGGTATGCCATGTCGACCAGGCCCCCCAGATGCTGGTGCCTGACTATGTCTGCCGCTGGCAGGGAGGCAGCGTTCATTACTAATCGACACAACGGGAGGAGCATCACTCCTCTCGCCTTGTGATGAGGCTGGCCCCTCCTATACTGAAATCAGCGGTTTTCTCATGGATAGGGGAACGTCATGATCTTGTTGGTCGGTGGAGAGAAGGGGGGGAGTGGCAAGAGCTGCCTGGCACAAAATCTGGCGGTCTACCTCAGATCCCAATTTCAGGGGGAGGTGTTACTGGTCGACTGCGACCCGCAGCGCACCACCTCTGACTGGATTCAGGAGCGCAATGACAACCCGGAGCTGCCACAAATCAACTGCGTACAGCTCTATGGCAATATTCGCAACGACCTGCTCAGCCTGAAAAACCGCTACGACTACGTCATCGTCGATTGCGGCGGGCAGGACAACCGGGCTCTGCGCTCCACCATGGCTGTCGCCACCCACGCCCTGATCCCCTTGCGCCCGAAACGCCGTGACCTCAAGACCCTGCCCCACATGGAAGATCTGATCACCACCTGCAAGATGGTCAATCCGACGCTCAATGCAGCCGTGGTGCTGACCCAGTGCCCCGCCCTGCCCAATCAGGTAAAACGCATTCTGGAAGCGAAAGAGGTTTGCTCCTCGTTCGGTGTCGACGTCCTGAACGCCATCACCTATGGCCGCAACGTCTATGACGACAGCGAAGAGAAGGGACTGTCGGTGATGGAGATCGAACCGGATGGCAAATCCGCCGAAGAGATCCGGGCCATCGCCAAAGAGTTCCTGCAAGTGGGGGTGTGAGATGGGTCTGGCCGATCTGAAGAAAAAGCACCAGCTGCATCACCAGAAGAAGTTCACCGTCGACGAATTTATCGAAGATGCGGAGTTCTATGCCAAGGGCAAACCCAAGGTGGTCAGCCTTGAACTGGGCCTGCATCGTGACGAGGCGTTGTCGGCGCTGGCCTTTATCGAGAGTGGCGAGCACCTGAAGCCCAGCTACAAAAAGGCCACCTTCTCCATGAGCACGGTGGCCATCGACGAGCTGGGTAATCTGACCCAGCAAGATGGCATGAACAAGTCCCTGTTGCTGCGCCTCTTTACCCACTACTTCTCTTCGCTCACCCCGGAAGAGCGCCAGACCATCTATGAGCGACTCAACCAGCGCTCATAATTTCTCCATTCAACCGCTCTTGTGTGCCTCGCCAACTCACCCCGAATGACCATCATCAGACTGCAAAATCTGTTTCTGAAGCAACCAAAATGCCGCGTAAGAGATCTGCCATTCCACATGTAAGTAAACAGCCTAAAAGATCCCCGAGATAATCGGAAGATAAGATCTTAAAACATGAAGACGAGAAACTTAACTAGCTGTTTATAAATGAATAAATTGAAACTCACCACTTTCGAAATAGCTAATTACAAAAACGTTTTCCAATCTGGCGTTGTAGCCGGTTAGAAAATCCTTATAGTTACTCATGCACGGACGCAATGAAGTCGGTCAGGAAGACTGGCTGCCAGGGTTGGGCAAATGGACTCACCACAGGATGTGGTAAAGGACACCTCCCGGGATGGAGAAAGTGCGACGGGACAGGATGACTCGTCAGGCCAAGATGGCTAAAGGACACCCCAAAGGATTGGGAAGGGGAAACCTAAAGGAAGAGGTAAACAGTCAGGGATTGCAGGGAGCAACTTCGTTCAAGGATGTGAGCGATACGACTACCGGGGGCGACGCAAGTCGCCCCCATCTTTTTATCTGCGGAGCCTGTAAATGATTCTGTGTAACTGCCCACTCCATTACAGGTGACCGTTCAGGCGATCTCCGAACTCGATAATAAAGCGATTCAGGGCAAGCTTCCAATTCTGGATCGGCATGGTCCATTTCTTGGAGGCCTGCTGTATCGCGAGAAACGCCACTTTTAGCGCCGAGTCGTCGGTCGGGAAGAGCTTCCTTTGCTTGGTCGCTTTGCGCAGCACGCTGTTCAGTGACTCGATCGCATTGGTGGTGTAAATCACCTTCCGGATGGCGGGGGGATAATCGAACAGCGTGATTCAGATTATCCCAGTTGCCCTGCCAGGAGCGCGCTATTTGCGGGTACTGGCTATCCCAGCGCTCGCCGAAGGCCGCCAGCGCCTGCTGAGCCCCACGTTCCGTCGCAGAGTGGTAGATCTGCTTCAGATCCGCCGTCACTGTCTTGTAGTCCTTCCAGGAGACATAGCGCAGCGAGTTGCGGACCATGTGGACGATGCACAGTTGCACCTTGGTCTGGGGATACTCCACAGCAATGGCATCAGGGAAACCCTTGAGACCGTCCACACACGCAATCAGGATGTCTTCCAAGCCGCGGTTCTTCAGCTCGGTCAGAACCGACAGCCAGAACTTCGCCCCTTCAGTCTCGGCCAGCCACAGGCCCAGCAGCTCCTTGTGCCCCTCCATATTGATGCCCAGTGCCAGATAGAGCGACTTGTTGATCAACCGCTGGTTCGCGCGGATCTTCAGCACAATGCAGTCCAGATAGACGATGGGATAGAGCGGGTCCAGCGGCCGGTTTTGCCATTCGTGGACCTGCTCAATGACACGTTCGGTCACTTTCGATACCAGCCCTGCCGAGATGTCGGCGTCATACATCTCTTTGAACGCATCCACGATATCCCGCGTGCTCAAACCCTTGGCGTAGAGGGCGAGGAGCTGGTCGTCCATCTGGGTCAGGCGGGACTATCCCTTGCGGACGAACTGAGGTTCGAAGGAGGAGTTACGGTCACGAGGCGCCTGGATAGTGACCTCTCCGTGCTGCCCTTTTAGGCGTTTGGTGGAATAGCCATTGCGATTGTTGCCGGTCCCGCGGCCTTGTGGGGCGTGTTTCTCGTAGCCCAGATGCTCGTCCATCTCGGCATTGAGCGCGGTCTCGACGGTGAGCTTGATCAGCTGTTGGGTGAGGGTGCCGAGATCTTTTTCAGACTTGATGTCTTTGGCCAGCTCAGCGGCCAGTGCTTTGAGTTTGTCTTGGTCCATTTGCTTACCCACGAAGGTATCCTTTTGAAAAAGTTACTTATTCGTGGGCGGTTACACAATTGAATTTACAGGGTCTATCTGCGTTTTACGGCCCGATTGCTTGGCTTATCGCGGCCTTATTGCCAGAACCTTCCAGACCCGCTGCTTAAGCAAAAAACAATATGAGAAGGGCGCCACGATGGCGCCCCTTTCTGTTTTCTGATCGGCAAGCACAACTTATATCACACGAGAGAACTGCTGCTGGCGCGCCTTGTTGCGCAGATAGACATCGAAGCACATGCAGATATTGCGGATCAGCAACTGCCCCGTGGAGGAGACCTCCAGACCATCCTCCGTCATACGCACCAATCCATCGTTGATGAAGGTCTGCAGCAGCTTGAGATCGTCAGCAAAATACTCTCTGAAATTGAGCCCGTGCGCCTGTTCGACAGCGGCAAAGTTCAGACGGAAATCACAGATAAGCCGCTTGATCACCTCACGGCGGATCAGGTCATCCTGATTGAGCGAGCAGCCTTTCCACTGGGCATGACCCAGCTCTGCAACCTGTGCGTAATAGGTCTTGAGCTCTTTCTGGTTCTGGGAGTAGGCATCACCGATCATGCTGATGGAGGAGACCCCCAGCCCCAGCAGATCGCAATCACCTTGAGTGGTATAGCCCTGGAAGTTGCGGTGCAGCTTGCCCTCGCGCTGCGCGACCGCCAGCTCGTCATCGGGTTTGGCAAAATGGTCCATGCCGATGAACTGGTAACCCTGACCAGTGAGAAAGGCGATAGTGTCCTGCAACATGGCCAGTTTCTCCTGCGGAGCAGGCATATCCACCTCTTTCAACTTGCGCTGGGCGGCAAAGCGACTCGGCAGATGGGCATAGTTGAAGATGGAGAGGCGCGCCGGATCGGTCTTGAGCACTTCTTCCAGCGTATGGTGGAAGCTGGCACGATCCTGATGCGGCAGGCCATAGATAAGGTCGAGGTTGGTCGAGCGGAAACCGAGTTCGCGGGCTCGTTCCAACATGGCTTTAATAAAGTCGTTGTCCTGCTCGCGGTTAACCGCGACCTGCACATCCTTGTTGAAATCCTGCACCCCAAGGCTGATGCGGTTGAAGCCGACGTCTCGCAGCACATCCAGCATGGTCATGGCGATCTCGCGCGGATCGACCTCGATGCTGAACTCCCCCTCTGCGGCGAAATGGAAGTGCTCACGCAGCATGGCCATCAGACGGCGCGTTTGTGCTTCATCCAGATAGGTGGGTGTTCCACCACCCCAGTGCAGCTGGGTGACCAGACGGTGCTTGAAGAGCGGGGCTTGCGCCTTGATCTCCTGCTCCAGGTAGTCGAGATACTCGTCAGCCTTGTGCTGATGACGGGTAATGACCTTGTTGCAGCCGCAGTAGTAGCAGAGCTTGTGACAGAAAGGGATGTGCACGTAGAGCGACAGATTGCGCTCGGGATACTGGCCGGCTGCGCGGACAAAATCCGGATAGCCGAAGCTCTCGTTGAACTCCAGCGCAGTGGGATAAGAGGTGTATCGCGGGCCACTGTAGTTATATTTTTCGATCAGGGCCTGATCCCACACAATCTGTTCTGCTTGCACGCTCGCTTCCTCTCTTGTTGTTATTGTTGGCTCACCGACCTAACTGAAAATCCTTCAGCTGGGCAACATCCTTGAGGATCTGAGCCTCCAGCTCGGCCTCGTAGCCGCTTCGTTCGAGATCCATCTTCATCACTTCATTGCGCTTGAGGGCACGTCTGGCCTCATGAGTCGGCATATCTTTCACCTTCTCATACAGCCCGTACAGACCCGGGAACTCGGCAACGAATGCTCGCCCCCCCTTGATCTGCAACGCATCCAGCAGATTGGTCAGCCGAATGGCGCCTTCGGAGTAATCGCACTGCCCCTCCTGCACCGCATGAGCAATGACCCGCACGCTCTCCAGAATTCGCTCATTGCGAGCAGTTATAGCCTGCCACTGCATCGCTTGCTGTCGCCTCAGTCTGGCCAGCAGCATGCCTGCATAGATGGCCAATCCTGACAAAATCAGGCCGCCCAACAGGGCGGCCAGCATCCATCCACTCATCACTTTTTCTTCGGCTCAGGCTTGGGTTCCGGCTTGAAATCGACCTGGTTGAAACGGTCCCACAACTCCTCTTCGGAGGCTGGTTTCTGCTCGTCGAACTCGGCGTCATCGCCATCATCAAACGGCAGCTCATCATCTTCATCATCGTCGTTGTCGATGATGCCCAGCTCATCCATCAGCTCCTGATAACGGTCGACACGCTGATCAACCCAAGCCTGCTCGGCCGCTTCCAGGGTTTCACCGGCATCCAGACGATCCAGCAGATCATTCAAGCGGTCATCGTTTTCGATGGAAGCCAGCTCCTGCTCGGGGGTCATCACCAGCTTCTTCTCTTTCACCGCCTTGGGTGCTGCCGGCTTCTTCTGTTTGTCATCAACCACCAGTACTACCGGCTTGCGGGAACCGATACGCGGATCTTTGGACTGGCTGTTGCCAGACTTGCTCTTTGACTGTTCAACTTGCTGACGAGAACCAGCCTTCAGGCCCTTGCGCTTGGCAGCCCGTTTACGCTCACGGCCTTCCTGAGCACTGACATCAGATTCTTTGCGCTTGCCAGTAGGCTTGCGAGTGGGTTGTTTAGCAGACATGAATGGCTAACTCCGAAAAATAACTGGATTGACCCGTACCCGGGATGATCTCACCCGGTGGGATACGATGCGAGGAACAGTAAGGCTGGAACAAGAGCAGGATCCCGCACCAATCTGGCCCAATCAGGCCACTGAACACCGCAGGATCGGTATCCTCTGGGCATGTTACTGGTATTTTGACACAGAATGGCTAATCGGGTTAATGACCCAAAAGAAAAAAGGCAGCCGAAGCTGCCTTGATATGTTCATGCGTGCGCCATCCTGAATGGCAAAACAATCTGTTTCGTCCTCTCCGTGACAACTTGTCGCCGCAGCATATCGTTGTGTGGTCATCCTGACCTTGTATTGGTCGTTCCTGAATGTGCGTGTGCCTGTTTGACCCGTCGCGACCGCATCCTGCCATCGTGCCGGGGAGTCTGCATCCCGCAACCCCATCCCGCTCCGGAGATGGTCACCATCCTGATCCTTCAAATCCCTTGCCAGCTCATGCGAGCCCATGGCATCCCGCCACGCCAGCCATCCTCTGCTCACAACACCCTGTCGTGAAACCGCCACCCAATCCGTGGGTGAATCCATTGAGCTTAATGTATCAACTCTATAAAACGGCTCAATCCACCCAAAAGATTCTCAACATCTCGAAAAACATCAACACCAACATAACACACTGATAAATAATGATTATTTAATATTTTATGCAATTTTATGAGCCTTGGCCTGCCTTGAGAATGGGAGATCTCTTACAGAACGGGGGGATTAAACCGAGAATTATCTGAAAGCCATAAAAACAACGGGGAGCCCAGGCTCCCCGTTTCAACTCAAATCGACCGTATCGACTATATCAGTGCAGACCTGCCACATATTTGGAGAGGGCTTCAATATCCTGATCAGTCAGTTTCTTGGCAACGTCCCGCATCATACCATTCGGATCGTTGTCACGCGTCCCGGCACGGAATGCGGTGAGCTGAGCCTTGATATAGGCAGGATGCTGGCCGGACAGGTTGGGATACTTCGCCTGTTCGACACCCGAGCCACGGGGACCATGGCAAGCCGTACAAGCTGCCAGACCGCGACTCATGTCACCACCCATATAGAGTGCCTTGCCCGCTTCGACCACGTCGTCAGGGACAGCGATAGGGGTAACCTTCAGGCTGGAAAAATAAGCCGCCAGGTCATCCATGTCCTGTTCCGATAAAGGTAACGCCATCGGCCCCATCACTGGCGCAACCCGGCCAATTTGACCAGAAGCGGCAGCCTTCAGTTCAACTAACTGCTTTTTGATATATGATGCGTGCTGACCAGCAATTTTGGGGTACATATCAACCAGGCTGTTTCCGTCCGGTCCATGACAAGCCGCACAAACGGCAGCCTTGGTCTGTCCCGCAGCGGCATCGCCCTTGGCTTGTGCCATCCCCGTTACGCCAACCATCAGAGCAAGAGTAATGACTAGGTTCTTCATGGCGTTCCAACTTTTCGTTATTAGGCTTCCAGATCCCATGCCGCTGAAGGCATGTTAAAATAAACGCGTTTAAGCGACGCTATTTTACACCATTTTACAAAAAAGTAACTCTATAACCCTCTATCTCCATGGGGAATTTACGTTGGATACACAAACTCTGAATTTCAATAAGGTGCATTTTGTGACCAGCGCACCCGACATCCGTCACCTGCCAAATGATGGGGGTGTCGAGATCGCGTTTGCCGGCCGTTCCAACGCCGGTAAGTCATCTGCATTGAACACCTTAACCAAACACAAGAACCTGGCGCGCACCAGTAAGACACCCGGTCGTACCCAGCTGATCAACCTGTTTGAGCTGGAACCGGGCAAGCGTCTGGTCGACTTGCCGGGTTATGGTTATGCGCAAGTTCCGCTGGAAATGAAGCTCAAGTGGCAAAAGTCACTGGCAGAGTATCTGCAGCGCCGTGAGTCATTGAAAGGTCTGGTGATCCTGATGGACATCCGCCACCCGCTCAAAGATACCGACATGAACATGCTGGAGTGGAGCTCGCACCGTCAGTTGCCCGTCATGCTGCTGCTGACCAAGGCTGACAAATTGAGCCCCGGCCCGCGCAACAACCAGGTGATCAAGGTGCGCCAGGCCGTTGCCAACCTCGGTTCCCAGATCCAGGTCGAAGCGTTCTCCTCCCTCACCAATATCGGTGTGGAGAAGCTGGCGCAAACCCTGACCGAATGGTACGTCAGTGGTGACGATACCGACCTGCTGGACGCTGATGAACAGCAACCTGCCGAGGAGTAATCTACTCCTCGCTCTCCTTGCAATTGGCGGAGCACTCCTCCGCTGATTGAAAGGGTTTCAGATTGCCGCTTTCACCTGTCTCACGACAAATACCCCGCATTCGCCTCCTCCGACATATCCAATACTGCTTAAATTTCATATAGATAGGAAGTTAATTCACAAAAACAATTAACTTAAGTAGGCGTTGATAGCGTTTTCAAATTCGTTTTTTCAAAACGAACAAGAATTACAAAAAGAGACCAAAATGAAATTTAATTACAGAACCTGACCGGAAGGGATAAAAATGAGGCCGGACGACAGTGATGCCATCCAGCCTGAAATAATAAGTTCAAAAAATTGGGAAGAAGCTGAGTCTTGAGTACCAGACGACAGGTATTCCTCAAGAAGCAGCCTCATTCTATCAAATGCATCGCCAATTTAAAGCATTTACTCTAAATGCCACACATAAAAAAACACCCCGACGAGAACCTCATCGGGGCAGCTATTCAGCCACATTCAATTACGTGAAATAAAAGGTCTGAAAGATAGAACATCTTACCTCTGTACCCTACGCAGACAACTGTACAGCAAAGCAGCAGAAAGTGAAAGTAATTTATGTAATTTAGTTTCACAACTTACAGATTAAGAAAAAACATTTTACTTTCATGCAGATAAAAAATCCCCAGTACGAATACCGGGGAGTTATAAAGGTGACTAGCTAGCACTTCCTCAACTATCTAGTTAGTCAGCGCCATTTCAAAGTAGTTCCGCTACCAAACAAAAAAACTTTAAAAAAATCAGAGGTAGATAGCGCCATCTTCAGCAAATTCTTGTTCTTCAATGAGTTTTTCAGCCATATCTTCAATATCAAAACGTACACTTTCGAAGGCTCTGACGATGTCATCCTCCCTCGTCAGCGCCAGACCTGTCATTCTCTCCAGTCGCCGCTGGCTGATGTAACAATCTATCAGCGCCCCCATCTGCTGGGCAGGAAAACGCACCCGCTGTTCGTCAGCCTGCCACTCCATCAGGTCGGGAAACAGAATACCCTGGTTCATATCACCCCCAAGTTACGCTTCAACTCTCTCAATACCTGTTTAGTCCCGGGACGAATTCCGCGCCACACGGTAAAAGCTTCGGCGGCCTGTTCCACCAGCATGCCGAGTCCATCCATGGTTTGACGGGCCCCATGCTGTTTGGCCCAACGGATAAACGCCGTATCCGAGGCGCCATACATCATGTCGTAGATGGCAATATCAGTGTGGATCAGGGCAGGAGCCAACGGCGGCAACTCCCCTTGCAAGCTGGCAGAGGTGGAGTTGATGATGAGGTCGAACGGCCCTGCCAACTGCTCATAGATATGGGCGGTCACGGGCCCCAGATCGTGAAACTCGGCAGCCAGCTGCTGCGCTTTGGCGTGGGTACGGTTGGCGATCACCAGCTCGCTCGGCAGCTCGGCCAGCAGCGGCGCCAACGCACCACGAGCCGCGCCGCCGGCACCCAGCAGCAGGATCCGGCTATCCGCCAGCGTCACTCCATGGGACTTGAGATCGGCGACCAGACCGGCGCCATCGGTATTATCCCCCAGCAACACGCCATCATCGGTCAGCTTGATGGTATTGACCGCGCCCGCCCGTTTGGCCCTCGGGCTCAAGCGATCGACCAGAGTGAATGCCTGCTCCTTGAAGGGAACGGTGACATTGCATCCCTTGCCCCCTTGGCCAAAGAAGGTGCGCAGGGCTTGGGCAAACTCGTCGACGGCGGGTTCAGCCAGCCCATACTCCAGCTCTTGCTGGGTTTGTCTGGCAAACAGGGTGTGAATGAAGGGGGACTTGCTGTGGCGCACCGGGTGGCCAAAAACCAGATAACGATCCATCAAAGAGTTCCATCAGAGGGCAATATTCCGATTTAACGGGTTTTCGCACTCGGGAACAAGCCGAATATCGGCCAGTAAAAAGGGGCCATCATGGCCCCCGGGTCACAGCCATTCTCGTGGCGTGAGGTAATCGGTGTAGAGCAAGGCTTCAGGAGTGCCCGCCTCCGGCTGCCAGTCATACTCCCAACGTGCCAGCGGTGGCATCGACATCAGGATCGACTCGGTACGTCCGCCGGTCTGCAGCCCGAACAGGGTGCCACGGTCATACACCAGATTGAACTCCACATAACGGCCGCGACGATAGAGCTGGAACTCCCGCTCCCGCTCGCCATAGGGCAGTGCCTTGCGTCGTTCGATGATCGGCAGGTAAGCATCGAGATATCCCCGACCGACCGCCTGCATAAAGGCAAAGCAGTCGGCAAAAGGCCAGCGATTCAGATCGTCGAAGAAGAGGCCGCCCACCCCTCGCGTCTCGTTGCGGTGCTTGAGGAAGAAGTAGCGATCGCACCAGGATTTGAGCTCGGGGTAGATATCATCACCAAAGGGCTGGCAGAGATCACGGGAGACCTGATGCCAGTGCTGCACATCCTCGGCGAATGGATAGAATGGCGTCAAATCGAAGCCACCGCCAAACCACCAGATCGGCTCTTCACCTTCCTTCTCGGCGATGAAGAAACGGACATTGGCGTGGCTGGTCGGCACATAGGGGTTGTGCGGATGGATCACCAGCGACACCCCCATCGCCTCGAACTTGCGACCGGCCAACTCGGGCCGATGGGCCGTCGCAGAGGCAGGCATGGCATCGCCATAGACATGGGAGAAGTTGACCCCGCCCTGCTCGATCACCGCGCCGTGGCGCAGCACGCGGGTTCGCCCACCGCCACCGCCTTCACGGCTCCAGGCATCTTCCACAAAGTGTCCACTGCCGTCGGCCTGCTCCAGACCACGGCAGATCTCGTCCTGCAACTGCAACAGGAAGGCCTTGACCTGGGCCACATCCGGTTTGCTCATCTTGTCTCCAGTCAGGCAGGATCGTGAACGCCCTGTCCATTTTTATAGTTAAATCAATCATATGAGCTCACCGCTCAGCGGATTGATAGCAAATCATGACGTATACGCCAGCTCAGGAGGGGCGAATAATGGCGCCGGTTCGGGCGTCCTTGATCTCGGATGGGTTAGCTTGACCACCCACTTCACCGGGCAGGATATAGGCTAACTTGCTTGCCAGCCGCTCACCAATATCGGCCACCCGACGGGCAGGCTCCTCACCGGTCAGGTTGGCGCTGGTAGAGACCAGCGGCTTGCCAAAGGCGCGACACAACGCCCGCACCTGAGGATGAGCCGTCACGCGTACCGCCAAGGTCTCGAACTGCCCGGTCAGCCAGGCCGGCGTCGTTGCACGGGCAGGCATGATCCAGGTAAAGGGGCCGGGCCAGCTGGCTTCAACCCGAGCCAGTTGCTCGCCGCTAAGCTGGCTCAGATCGATGTAATCCTGTAATTGCGCCAAATCGGCAGCAATCAGGATCAACCCTTTCTCCACCGGACGCTGTTTGATGGCCAGCAGTCGCTGCACCGCCACCTCGGAGTCGGGATCACAACCCAGACCAAACACGGCCTCGGTCGCATAAGCAATCACCCCTTCCTGCTGGAGGGCAGCAACCGCCTGTTCAAATTCATTTGGCATAGGAAAAATGCGGCAGCCTGGCTGCCGCCTCGTCACTTAGTAGAAAGTTGAATCCGTATGGCGGCGACCATGGCAAAGTGACGTTTTGCTGTTGCATAGGAAAATACGACACATCCGGATCGCCACCCGTTCACTTACTTGAGTTGAGCCTGCAGGGCGGCATCCTTGGCCATCACCTCTTCGGCATTCTTCTGGCGTTCGGCCCGAACCTTGGCCGCCAGTTCATCATCGGCTACTGCCAGCATCTGGGCTGCCAGATAACCTGCGTTCTTGGCACCGGCTTTGCCGATCGCCACGGTCGCCACCGGTACACCACCCGGCATCTGCACGGTGGAGAGCAACGCATCCAGCCCCTTGAGCGGGCCACCATCGATGGGCACCCCGATCACGGGACGAGTCGTGATGCCGGCTACGGCACCCGCCAGATGCGCAGCCAGACCGGCAGCACAGATAAAGACCTTGCAGCCACGGGCCTCGGCATCGGTCACATACTGATGGGTCGCAGCCGGCGTGCGGTGCGCGGAGGTGACTTTGACTTCCACTGCGATATCAAATGACTTGAGCACCTCGAGGGTGGTCTGCATCACGGGGAAATCAGAATCAGAGCCCATCAATACGGCAACAAAGGGTTTATTCATGGTGGGAATTTCCTTACTCCAAGTGGGGGGTTGAAGTTCACCGAAAACGTTTCAATCCGGTTGCGGCGGCGGGATTATACCTGCTCACTTTGGTGGCCGCATTTCTTTTGCGGACAGACCCAACGCAGAGTTCCCCTCACTTTTTTCTCAACCATGATGCCCCAGCCACACGCGGGGCAAGGCATGGGGATCGGTTTGTCATTCACCACATATTTGCAGTGTGGATAGCCATCACAGGAGTAAAACTGCTTGCCGTAGCGGGAAGTCCGGCTCACCAGATGACCCTTGCCGCACTCGGGGCAGAGGATCTGGGTATCATCGCTCTCCTGCAGGGATTCGATGTGCTGACAGGCCGGATACTGGGTACAACCGACAAACAGACCGTAACGCCCCTTCTTGATCGCCAACGGCTCTCCGCAATCGGGACAGGCAGAGCCTTCGAGCACCTTTTCGATGTCGCGGCCGGATGGCGTCAGGGAGCGAATGTAATCACAGGCAGGATAGGCAGAACAGCCAAGAAAGGGACCATGTTTGCCCTGGCGGATCACCAGCTCGGCCCCGCACTGCGGGCACGACTCGCGCTCGAAGGCATGTTCGTGGGCTGAAAAGAGGTGATGATCGATTTTTGACATGGGCCGCGCCTTGAAATCCAGATGGCCTGAATTCTACCAGCGCGGCACCGGACTGTCAGTGAATGACGCCGTCTGACTCATCAAACACCAGCTCTTCCATCTGCTGGTAGGCATTTTCACTGCCCGGTACGTTGAACAGCACCATCATGACGACCCACTTAAGGTCATCCAGCTCGATATCCGGCTTGTCCAGTTCGAGCAGGCGCTCGATACAGATCTCGCGGGTTTCGGCATTCAGCACCTGGGCCTGTTCCAGAAACAGCAGGAAGCCGCGGCACTCGGTGCTGAGGCGTGCCAGCTCTTGCGGAGCATAGATACGCATCGAGCCTTGCGCGCTGGCGGTGACATAGACCTCCCGCTCGCTATCGTGCAGATTGGCCAGCCGCTCCAGCCAGTCGAGCGCCTTGTCGATCTCTTCTTTATCGAAACCGGCCCGGCTCAGCTCGTCGGTGAGCTCATCCTGCTCGACCATTACATCTGCATCGCTGTGGATGTAGGTCTCGAAAAGGTACATCAATACATCAAACATGATTCGCCCTCCTCGCTCTGACGTATCCACCGGCTACCGCCATCACTGCACCGGCCAGCTCCAGCTCTACCAACCTGCCCAATACCACTTCGACAGGAAGCTGGGCCCGCTCGGCAACGGTATCCACGCTCGTGGTCTCATAATCTACGTTATCCAACAAATCGGCATAAGGCAATTCGCTATTATGCGGTTGCTCAGATGGTATGACCGACGGATCTGGTCGTGCGACCCACTCTGGCAGCTCTTCCACTATATCGGCCGCACTCAGCACAAGTTTGGCCCCCTGCTGAATTAATCTGTTGCACCCTATCGCCTGGGCATTTTGCGGGGCGCCAGGTACCGCAAACACTTCGCGCCCCTGCTCTAGCGCATAACGAGCGGTGATCAGCGAACCGCTCTGCTCTGTCGCCTCCACCACCAGAGTTCCCAGCGACAGACCACTGATAATACGGTTGCGACGAGGAAAATGTTCAGCCAGCGGCCCTTTATCCGGCGCCAGCTCGGAGATAAGCAAACCACCGCTCTCCAGAATCTGACCTGCCAATCCCTGATGGCGTTTGGGGTAGAGGCAATCCAACCCGGAACCCAACACGGCAAGGGTGATGCCACCACAAGCCAGCGCTTGCTGATGGCAAACACCATCGATACCGAGCGCCAGGCCCGAGGTGATGGCTAACCCGCACTCAACCAGCTCGCTACAAAGGCGGGACGCATTATCTTTGCCTGCATAGGTAGGATGACGTGTCCCCACCATTGCCAGCTGGGGTAGCGACAGCGCAGCAAGATCTCCACGACAGTAGAGCAACAAGGGGGCAGCGGGGATCTCCCGCAGCAAAGAGGGGTAAACCGGGTGATCTTGCGCAATAAGGACGTTGCCAGGCAACGCGGCCCAAGCCAGGCTCTGTTCGACAATCGGCGAGGGCCAGCGCAGTTGCCTGATCTGCTCTGACGATAGCCCCATGCCATGCAGTTGCACTTCATCGCACTGGAACAGGGCATCAATACTTCCCCCGACCCGCGTCAACAGGCGGGATGCGGTCACCGGGCCAATCCCGGTGACCGCATTGAGGGTTAACCAGAGCGCCTGACGCTCGTCGGGGTAGCTCACGTCAGAAGTGAGTGACCTGATAACCCGCACTCACCATGTCGTTACTCTGCATGATGAGACCGTAACTCACCTTGTCATACACCTTGAACAACATGACGCGGGCAATCGCTTCGGAAGGCAGTGGTGCCTTCTTGTTGCTACTGTAAAACACTTTGTTATAGACCGACGAGAGCTCTTTGTACTGCACGGTCCCATTCTTGGTAACCAAGGCAGCGCCGGGCCGCCGGACATCCAGCACATCCCCTGCAACCAGTTGATCACGGCCGCCCCGATTGATCAGCACCACATCAAATTTGCCACCCCCCCGGGTCTTGTTCGGCAAGTCGATGATGTAGCCCGGCGTGATGGCAGGTGCCGCCTTTGGCATGAAGACAGCGGGCATGTTCTCCTGATCGGGTAGCGGCATCACCTTATCGCCCTGCAGCACTTCACGCTGGTTGTGAGTCAGCGTCACTTCGGTCCGATCGCCAAGACGAGCCACGGCCCGCACCACACCGGCAAAGATGGCCTCCTGACCCAGTTGTTCACCGGTTTCACGATCCTTGTAGACCACCCCTGGGTGATAGATGCCATACATCTGGCCAGGCGTCAGGGAGCCCTGAACATAGAGGGTGTCCCCCTCCAGCATGCCGATATGTTTCTGGTCCGAGCCCAGCAGATAAGGCAGGGTTTTCTGCTGCTGACTGTCTGCCAGAATATGGTCGGTTTGCAAGAAGGGACCGATCTCGCTGATGGGTAGGGTCGGAATGGGGTTGGCCTTGTTCTCGTAACGGGTTTTCGGGCCGAGACGGATGACCTGCTTGCCCCCCTGCATCGCCTTGCCGAGCCGGGGTTCACCATTGACCCAGCTCAAGTGCAGCACATCACCGGGGTAGATCCAGTGAGGATTGGCTATCTGCGGATTGATGTTCCAGAGACGAGGCCACAGCCAGGGCTCGGAGAGATACTTGCCGGAGATATCCCACAAGGTGTCGCCTTTTTGCACCACATAGCTTTCGGGATAACCCGCTTTTAGCCTCAGCTGGTCGGCCAGAGCGGAGTGGCTCACGGTCACCAGCAGGCAGGCGAGGATGGTTTGCTTCAGATACATAACACTCCCTGTTACTTCTGCACGCAAAGTGTTGCTGTTTTTTGTCGGCGTAAATGACTAGAATTACGCCAATATTGACTGCATTTATACGAAACTAAAGAAAAAACTATGGCCATTCTAGATGTATTGCGTTTTCCCGATGAGCGTCTGCGCACCATTGCAGCCCCTGTCGAGACCTTTACACCCGAGTTACAACACATTGTAGATGATATGTTCGAAACCATGTACGCGGAGGAAGGCATTGGCCTCGCCGCGACTCAGGTCGACATTCACCAGCGCATCATAGTGATCGATGTCTCTGAAAACCGTGAAGATCCTCTGGTATTGATCAATCCGGAGGTCATCGAGCAGTGCGGCAGCACCGGCATTGAAGAGGGTTGCCTCTCCGTGCCCGGCAGCCGTGCTCTGGTGCCGCGCGCCGAACAGATCAAGATCCGCGCTCTGGATCGCAACGGCAAGCCGTTCGAGCTGGAAGCCGATGATCTGCTCGCCATCTGCATCCAGCATGAGATGGATCATCTGGTCGGCAAGCTGTTTGTGGATTATTTGTCCCCGCTCAAGCGCCAGCGCATTCGCCAGAAGCTGGAAAAGATGGCCCGTGAAGATCGCAAAGTCCTCTGAGGATCTGCCCCATTGAATAAGCTGAAACTGATTTTTGCCGGTACTCCCGACTTCGCCGCCCGTCACCTGGCGGCGTTGTTGTCTTCCGACCACGAGGTCGTCGCCGTTTATACCCAGCCGGACAAGCCCGCCGGTCGCGGCCAGAAGCTCACCGCCAGCCCGGTCAAAGAGCTGGCCCTGACCCACAATCTGCCGGTTTACCAACCAGCCTCTCTGCGCAAGGAAGAGGCGCAAGCCGAGCTTGCTGCACTGGGCGCCGACCTGATGGTGGTGGTGGCCTATGGTCTGATCCTGCCCAAGGTGGTACTCGATACCCCGCGGCTGGGCTGCATCAACGTCCATGGCTCCTTGCTGCCCCGCTGGCGCGGTGCCGCACCGATCCAGCGCTCCATCTGGGCGGGCGATGCCGAAACTGGCGTCACCATCATGCAGATGGATGTGGGACTGGATACCGGCGCCATGATCCGCAAAGTGACCTGCCCCATCGCCGCCGACGAGACCTCCGCCAGCCTCTATGACAAGCTGGCCGAGCTGGGCCCGCAGGCACTGGTCGACACCATCAATGCCATGGCCGCCGGTGAAACCGCTGCCGAGGTGCAAGATGATGCGCTGGCCAACTACGCCGAAAAGCTCTCCAAGGAAGAGGCCCGCATCGACTGGTCGATGGAGGCTGTTGCCATCGAACGCTGCATCCGCTCGTTCAACCCCTGGCCCATCAGCTGGTTTGAAGTGGCTGACCAGACCGTCAAGGTATGGCAAGCCGCCGTCATTGACAGCGACCACAGCCAACCCGCCGGCACCCTGCTCAAGGCCGACAAGCAGGGGATCGATATCGCTACCGGCAAAGGGGTACTGCGCCTGCTGACCCTGCAACCGCCCGGCAAGAAGGCGATGTCCGTTTCGGATCTGCTCAACTCTCGCCGCGACTGGTTTGAACCCGGCACGCAATTGAATTGAACTGGATTGAATTGACACAAGCGGGGCCCAGGCCCCGACTTGCGCATCTAAGGTAACTCTATGAAAACACGTGCACAGGCCGCTCTCGTTATTCAACAGGTGCTGGATCAGGGTCAATCCCTCTCCGCTGTTCTGCCTGCTGCCCAGGAGAAGGTTGCGCCTCGCGATCGCGCTCTCCTGCAAGAACTCTGCTACGGCACCCTGCGCTGGCTGCCCCGCCTCGATGCGGCAGTCAACGAGATGATGGACAAGCCGCTCAAGAACAAGAGCCGCATTTTCCACTACCTCATTCTGGTCGGTCTCTATCAGCTCATCTACACCCGCATTCCGGCTCACGCCGCGGTGGCCGAGACCGTCAACGCCGTCAAACTGCTCAAGGGCACCTCCCTGCGTGGCCTCATCAACGGCGTGCTGCGTAACTTCCAGCGCAGCGCCGAAGTCATTCTGCTGCGTATCGACCGTGTTCCCAACATTCGCCTCGGTCATCCGGAGTGGCTCACCAAGCGCCTGCGTCAGGCCTATCACGATGAGTGGGAATTCATCATGGAGGCGAACAACCAGCGTCCCCCCATGTGGATCCGCAACAACAGCCAGCGCCAGAGCCGCGATGCCATGCTGGCTCGCATGGCCGAAGCCGGCATCAATGCCGTGGCCGGTGAAGAGGGCGAGGATTGCATCCTGCTGGAGCGTCCTTGCGATGTGACCAAGCTACCCGGCTTCGAGGTCGGTGACTGCTCGGTACAGGATGGTGCAGCACAACAAGCTGCGGCACTGCTCGACCCGCAACCGGGCGAGTGGGTGCTGGATGCCTGCGCGGCCCCCGGCGGCAAGACCGCCCACCTGCTGGAGCGTCAGCCCAAGCTGGCTGGCGTGGTGGCCGTCGATGCCGACGAAAACCGCCTCAAGCGGGTGCAGGAGAACCTGGACCGCATCGGCCTGACCGCCAAGGTGATCCATGGCGATGCCGCGGCACCGGAACAGTGGTGGCCGGAGGGTCAGTTCGACCGCATCCTGCTGGATGCCCCCTGCTCCGCCACCGGCGTCATCCGTCGCCACCCAGACATCAAGTGGCTGCGCCGTGATCAGGACATTCGCGAGCTGGCCGAGCTGCAGCGCCGCATTCTCAATGCCCTCTGGGGCAAGCTGAAAAGCGGCGGCACCCTGCTCTACGCCACCTGCTCCGTCCTGCCGGAAGAGAACCGCGACCAGATCCGCGCCTTCCTTGCCGCGACCAAAGATGCCAAATTGGTACCGCTGCACGAACAGGACACTCCGGACTGCCCGGGTCGCCAGTTCCTGCCGGGTGAAGCCGAGATGGATGGCTTCTACTACGCCAAACTGGTCAAGCTCTGAGCCTGGCATGACAAACCTCATTCGGGAGAGCTGCCAGATCCATTCTGGCGCTCACCTTTACAGCATCAACGTGAGTAGACGTTCCCTATGAAGATCATCATTTTGGGAGCCGGCCAGGTCGGCGGCACCCTGGCCGAGAACCTGGCCGGGGAGAACAACGACATCACCATCGTCGATACCGACAGTGAGCGCCTGCGCGAACTGCAGGACAAGTTTGACCTGCGGGTGGTCAACGGGCACGGCGCTCACCCCAAGGTGCTGCGCGAAGCGGGGGCTCAGGATGCCGACATGCTGGTCGCCGTCACCAACAGTGACGAGACCAACATGATCGCCTGTCAGGTGGCCTACTCCCTGTTCAACACCCCGAACAAGGTGGCGCGGATCCGCTCGCCAGCCTATCTGACTGAACGGGATCGGCTGTTCCTGCCCGAATCGGTGCCGGTGGATCACCTGATCGCACCGGAGCAGCTGGTGACCGACTATGTGCGTCGCCTGATCGAATATCCGGGTGCTCTGCAAGTGGTTGATTTTGCAGGTGGCCGCGTCGGTCTAGTAGCCGTCAAGGCCTACTACGGTGGCCCGCTGGTGGGCAACGCCCTCTCCACCCTGCGCGAGCACATGCCCAACATCGAAACTCGAGTAGCGGCCATCTTCCGTCAGGGCCGCCCGATCCGCCCGCAAGGCACCACCATCATCGAAGCGGATGACGAGGTCTTCTTCGTGGCGGCGGCGGGCCATATCCGTGCCGTGATGTCGGAGCTGCAGCGTCTAGAGAGCCCCTACCGCCGCATCATGATCGTCGGTGGCGGCAACATCGGTGCCGGCCTCGCCCGCCAGCTGGAGAAGCGTTACAGCGTCAAGCTTATCGAGCGCAACCAAAAGCGGGCGGAGCAGCTCTCCGAACTGCTGGAGAACACCATTGTCTTCTGCGGCGATGCGGCGGATCAGGAACTGCTGGCCGAGGAGCATATCGATCAGATCGACGTCTTCATCGCCGTAACCAACGAGGATGAGGCCAACATCATGTCGGCCCTGCTCGCCAAGAAGATGGGGGCCAAGAAGACCATGGTGCTGATCCAGCGCGGCGCCTACGTGGATCTGGTGCAGGGTGGTTCCATCGATATCGCCATCTCGCCGCAGCAGGCAACCATCTCGGCCCTGCTTACCCACGTGCGCCGGGCCGATATTGCCAACGTCTACAGCCTGCGCCGTGGTGCCGCCGAAGCGATCGAGGCGATCGCCCACGGCGATGAGAACACCTCCAAGGTGGTCGGCAAGACGGTGGGCGAGCTCAAGCTGCCGCCGGGCACCACTATCGGTGCCGTAGTACGCGGGGATGAAGTACTGATCGCCCACGATCGCACCAAGATCCAGCAGGATGACCACGTAGTCATGTTTCTGGTGGACAAGAAGTATATCCCGGAAGTGGAGCGGCTGTTCCAGCCAAGCCCCTTCTTCCTGTAACGTCTTCATGCGCACAGGCTGTCAAACCAGACCCGGCTCAGCTCCCCCAAGGGGATGGTCCGGGTCTTTTGTTAATCAACGACCAGGTTATCGAACATGATCAAGCTGCGTCCCATCATCTTTACTCTCGGGCTGGTGCTCTCCAAGCTGGCGCTCTTCATGTGGCTGCCGACCCTGCTGGCGCTGCTGACCGGCTCCGAGGGGTTCGTCGAGTTTCTCAAATCGGTGCTCATCACCCACGGCGCCGCCCTGCTCTGCCTCCATTACGGGCGCAAGGCGGAGTTCCATCTGGGGGTGCGGGAGATGTTCCTGCTCACCACCTCGGTCTGGGTGGTGGCCTGTATCTTCGGGGCACTGCCCTTTGTCTTCATCACCCACATCAACTTTACCGATGCCTACTTCGAAACCATGTCGGGGGTAACCACCACGGGCTCCACCGTGCTCTCCGGCCTCGACAACATGGCCCACAGCATCCTGCTGTGGCGATCCATCCTGCAGTGGCTGGGCGGGGTCGGCTTTATCGTGATGGCGGTAGCCGTGCTGCCCTACCTCAACGTCGGCGGCATGAAGCTGTTCCAGACCGAGAGCTCGGACTGGTCGGACAAAAGCGCCCCGCGTGCCAAGACAGTCGCCAACAACATTGTCGTGGTCTATCTGGTGCTCTCCATGCTCTGCTTCATGGCCTACTGGGCCAGCGGCATGAACATGTTCGAAGCGATCAACCACGCCATGACCACCCTCAGTACCGGCGGCTACTCCACCTCCGATCAATCCATGTCCCACTTCTCCAACTCGGCCCACTGGATTGGCACCCTGTTCATGTTCCTTGGTGGCCTGCCCTTCCTGCTTTACGTGCAGAGCCTCAACCACAGGGACAACAGCCTGTTCAAGGACGCCCAGGTGCGCGGTTTCTTCTGGCTGGTGGTGTGGGTCACCGCCATCATGACCTTCTACCTGTGGCAGCGGGATCTGTTCAGTTTTATGGATGCCCTGCGCATCAGCTGCTTCAACATCGTCTCGGTACTCACCACCACGGGCTTTGGCCTCGGTGACTTTGGCACCTGGGGGCCGCTGGCCAGCATCGTCTTCATCGTGCTGCTGGCGCTGGGTGCCTGCTCAGGCTCCACTGCGGGTGGTCTGAAGATCTTCCGGGTACAGGTGGCCTTCGCTCTGTTCAGAAAGCAGATGCGCCAGCTGATGCACCCTTCTGCCGTCTTCCCCCAGAAGTACAACGGCCGGACGGTCAATGACGCCATCATCCGCTCGATGATCTCCTTCGTGCTGGCCTACTTCGCCATCATTCTGGTGATAGCCGCACTGCTGGGCGCCATCGGGCTTGACCCCCTGACGGCCATATCCAGCTCCATCACCGCTGTCGCCAACGTCGGCCCGGGTATGGGCCCTGTGGTCGGCCCCAGCACCAACTTTGCCAGCCTGCCGGAATCGGCCAAATGGCTGTTGTCATTCGGCATGCTGCTGGGACGACTGGAGATCCTGACGGTCGCCGTGCTCTTCTTCCCCTCCTTCTGGCGCCAGTAACCCCTCACTGCAAGCCAGCAAAAAGCCGCAGCGGTCACCCGCTGCGGCTTTTTTATCTCACCCATCCCCACGACCTTCGCTCAACGCTCATCAGCCCACTCATCATCCATTGCTGATGACCTGAACGAGCTCATCAGGATGGCCAGAGCGGATCACAAGCATAAAAAAACGGACCCAAACCAGAGGTTTGGGTCCGTTTATCAGTGAACCGTCAGCGGCCGCAAGGGCTGCCGAGACTCAGCACATAACATTAACCACGGCCAGAGCGCTTGCGATCCAGCTCGGTCAGCAATTTCTTGCGGATACGGATGTTCTTCGGAGTCACTTCTACCAGTTCGTCGTTATCGATGAACTCGAGAGCCTGTTCCAGAGTCATGCGGATCGGCGGAGTCAGCACTTGAGCTTCGTCAGTACCGGAGGCACGCATGTTGGTCAGCTGTTTGCCTTTCAGGCAGTTAACAGTCAGGTCGTTGGAACGGGAGTGAATACCGATCACCTGGCCTTCGTACACTTCGGTCGCGTGACCGATGAACAGACGACCACGGTCTTGCAGACCGAACAGGGCGTAAGTCAGGGCCTTACCGGTAGCGTTGGAGATCAGAACGCCGTTCTGACGCTCACCGATGCTGCCACCCTTGTGCGGACCGTAGTGGTCGAAGGTGTGGTACAGCAGACCGGTACCTGAGGTCATGGTCATGAACTCGGTCTGGAAGCCGATCAGGCCACGACTCGGGATCATGAAGTCCAGACGGACACGACCCTTGCCATCCGGGGTCATGTTGGTCATTTCGCCTTTACGCAGACCCAGTTGCTCCATCACGGAACCCTGGTGCGCTTCTTCAACGTCCACAGTTACGGTTTCGAACGGTTCTTGCAGAACGCCATCAACGGTACGCAGGATTACTTCCGGACGGGACACCGCCAGTTCGTAACCTTCGCGACGCATGTTTTCGATCAGGATGGAGAGGTGCAGCTCACCACGACCGGATACACGGAACTTGTCCGGATCATCGGTCTCTTCCACGCGCAGGGCCACGTTGTGGACCAGCTCCTGGTTCAGACGCTCCAGAATGTTACGGGAGGTCACGAACTTGCCCTCTTTACCGGCGAACGGTGAGGTGTTGACCTGGAAGGTCATGTTCACGGTCGGCTCGTCAACGGAGAGCGGCGGCAGGGCTTCAACAGCACCGTTGTCGCAGATGGTGTCGGAGATTTTCAGCTCGCCCAGACCGGTGATAGCGATGATGTCACCCGCTTGCGCGTCGGTAACTTCAGTACGGGACAGACCCAGGTAACCCAGCACCTGACCGACTTTCCCGTTACGGGTCTTGCCGTCAGCACCAACGATGGTGACTTGCTGGTTGGTCTTGACGCGACCACGGGTGATACGGCCGATACCGATAACGCCCACGTAGGAGTTGTAGTCCAGCTGGGAGATCTGCATCTGGAAACCACCTTCGGCATCCGCAGCAGGGGCTTCTACGTTGTCAACGATAGCCTGGAACAGCGGCTCCATGTTCTCGGACTCAACGTCCTGATCCATGGTGGCCCAACCGTTCAGTGCAGAGGCGTAAACAACTTTGAAATCCAGCTGTTCATCGGTCGCGCCCAGGTTGTCGAACAGGTCGAATACCTGGTCCATTACCCAATCAGGACGAGCACCCGGACGGTCAACCTTGTTGATGACCACGATCGGCTTCAGACCCTGAGCGAACGCTTTCTGGGTCACGAAGCGGGTTTGCGGCATCGGGCCGTCAACGGCGTCAACCAGCAGAAGCACGGAGTCAACCATGGACAGTACGCGCTCTACTTCACCACCGAAGTCGGCGTGACCCGGGGTATCAACGATGTTGATGCGGTAGTCGTTCCAGCGGATCGCAGTGTTCTTGGCGAGAATGGTGATGCCACGTTCCCGTTCCAGATCATTGGAGTCCATGATCCGTTCCTGACCTTCGCTGGTGCGATCCAGAGTACCGGATTGCTGCAGCAGCTTATCAACCAGAGTCGTTTTGCCGTGGTCAACGTGCGCAATAATCGCAATATTGCGTAAATTCTCTAACATTCTCGCCTCAAATCACCGGGTAAAATTGGGCGCTAATTGTACTCTTGCCTTTGTGATCTGCCTAGCAGAATTGCAGTACATTCGCGCATAACAACAGATCTGGATCATAGACCTCCCCGACAAACCCTGCTTAGATGGGCGGTGACCGTATTTCGCGCACCATTACAGTGCACCAAAACGATCCACAGTCGCACTAACTTGATGCAATGCGAGTCGAGATCGCTTGATTTTGAGGAGCCTCTTCACCGGGACTGCCCTGAAATCAAGCTGTCACAAACTTGGCACGATACTGGCTTATGTGAATACGACGACGCATTCACCCAGAGAGATTTAACACCGGAGGTTACTTAGCATGTCAGCCCAGAACGTTTTGGCCCTGATCCAGGAACACGAAGTCAAGTTTGTTGATCTGCGCTTTACCGACACCAAGGGTAAAGAGCAGCATGTATCCATCCCTGCTCACCAGGTTGATGAAGATTTCTTCGAAGACGGCAAGATGTTCGATGGTTCCTCCATCGGCGGCTGGAAGGGCATCAACGAATCCGACATGGTACTGATGCCGGACGCAGCCTCCGCCAAGCTGGACCCGTTCACCGAAGAGACCACCCTGAACATCGTTTGTGACGTACTGGAGCCTGCCACCATGCAGGGCTACGACCGCGATCCGCGCTCCATCGCCAAGCGTGCAGAAGATTTCCTGAAGTCCAGCGGCATCGCTGACACCGTGCTGTTCGGGCCGGAGCCGGAATTCTTCATGTTCGACAACATCACCTTCTCCAACACCATGGGCCACAGCTTCGTGAAAATCGAATCTGAAGAAGCCGCATGGAACTCCGGCACTGCCTATGAGCATGGCAACAAGGGTCACCGTCCGTTCGTGAAAGGCGGTTACTTCCCGGTTGCACCGGTCGACTCCTCCCAGGATATCCGCGCCGCCATGTGTCTGGTGCTGGAAGAGATGGGCCAGGTCGTTGAAGCTCACCACCACGAAGTAGCCACTGCCGGTCAGAACGAGATCGCTACCCGCTTCAACACTCTTACGCTGAAAGCTGACGAAGTACAGGTGCTGAAGTACGTGATCCACAACGTGGCCCACGCCTACAACAAGACTGTTACCTTCATGCCGAAACCCATGTTCGGTGACAACGGCTCCGGCATGCACTGCCACCAGTCTCTGGCCAAGAACGGCGTCAACCTGTTCGCCGGCGACCTATACGGCGGCCTGTCCGAGATGGCTCTGCACTACATCGGCGGTATCATCAAGCACGCCAAGGCCATCAACGCCTTCGCCAACCCGACCACCAACTCCTACAAGCGTCTGGTGCCGGGTTATGAAGCACCGGTCATGCTGGCTTACTCTGCCCGCAACCGCTCTGCCTCCATCCGTATCCCGGTGGTACCGAGCCCGAAAGCCCGTCGTATCGAAGTGCGCTTCCCGGACCCAGCTGCCAACCCGTACCTGGCCTTCGCAGCCCAGCTGATGGCCGGTCTGGACGGTATCATCAACAAGATCCATCCGGGCGATGCCATGGACAAGAACTTGTATGACCTGCCGCCGGAAGAAGCCGCTGAAGTACCGACCGTTGCCGGTTCTCTGGACGAAGCCTTGGCCGCTCTGGATGCTGACCGCGAGTTCCTGACCCGTGGCGGCGTGTTCAGCGATGACTTCATCAACTCCTATCTGGAACTGAAACAGCAGGATGTTGACCGTGTGCGCATGACCCCGCACCCGCTGGAGTTCGAACTGTACTACTCCGTCTAAGTCTCAGCAGACTGGCCGTTTAAATCTGGTCAGCTTGCTTAATCGTGATAAAACCCGCCATCTGGCGGGTTTTTTCTCTGATAGGATTAAGCAAAATACCGTCAAGGAGAGATGGATGAACAACAAGCATGGCATAGGGGTACTCAGCCTCCTGTTGCTGACCTCGTTCGGTGCGGACGCGGCCAAGGTCTACTCCTGGGTCGATGGCAATGGCATCACCCACTACTCGGATGCGCCACCACCCGGCAAAAACGCCAAAGAGGTCGATCTGCGGGTCGCCCCGCTGCTGGGCAGCAGCGCGCCCAGATCGGTGCAGGTGGATAACTTCAACAGCCTGACTGGCGCCGATGCCAAGAAAGAGCAAGAGGCGGCCAAGCTGACCATCGAACTGCTCTCCCCGGAACAGGGCAGCACCCTGCGCGACAACACAGGCAACATCGTCTTTCAGGGCTCTATCAGCCCCAAACCACCGACCCAGTATGATGTGCGCCTGACCCTAGATGGCAAAGTCGCCCCCATCGTCAGCAACAGCCTCTCTATCCGCGTCGAAAACGTCGATCGCGGCGCCCACGAGGCTCAGCTCGAACTGCTCGCCAAAGACGGTACGATCCTTGCTAAATCCAGTGCAGTCACCTTTTACCTGCATAGAGCGAGCGTGACGCCGGCTCCCAAACCCACCCCCAAAGCCGACTAGGGGTGATATAGCGCACCGATGCGGGTAAACTCTATGCACCATATCGGTGCATAACAGGTGTGTAGCACCGTTTTAGGGAGAAACCTGTGCCAACCCGCTCGGACAACGCTAAAACACTCTTGGATAATTTGCTGACCGCCGTGATCCTGATGGATGAGCGGCTCTGCATCCAGTTCGTCAACCCGGCGGCTGAACAGCTGCTCTCCCTCAGTGAACGCCAGCTGATCGGCATCGAACTGCCCCATCTGCTGGAACATATCTCCCTCGATTTGCAGCGGCTCAAACAGTGCCTCGTTTCAGGGCAAGGCTTTACCGATAGCGAAGTGACTCTGGTGGTAGAGGGAGAACCGCGACTGGTGGAGCTGAGCGCTACCCCGATGGCCGACCACGAACAGCGTCTACTGGTCGTGGAGCTGCGCAAGATCGACCAGCAGAAGAAGATCAGTCAGGAGCAGCAACAGCATGCTCAGCAGCTGGCGGCCAAGGAGCTGGTGCGCGGCCTAGCCCACGAAATCAAAAATCCCCTCGGCGGCCTGCGCGGCGCGGCCCAGCTGCTGCAAAAGGAGCTGCCGGATCCGGCCCTGCGCGAATATACCGGCATCATCATCGAACAGGCTGACCGGCTGCGGGTACTTGTCGATCGCCTGCTCGGCCCCCAGCGCCCCGGCCGTCACCAGATGCACAATGTCCATTCAGTGCTGGAGCAGGTACGCCGACTGGTGGAGCTCGAACTCCCTCCCTCTGTTCGCATCGAGCGGGATTACGACCCCAGCATCCCCGAATTCGAGATGGAGCCGGATCAGCTGCAGCAGGCGTTTCTCAACATAGTGCGCAACGCGGCCGAAGCCCTGGGCAACCAGACCGGCCTTATCCGCATCAAGACCCGCACCGCGTTCCAGATCACCATCCACGGCCAGCGCTACCGGTTGGCGGCGGAGATCAAGATCATCGACAACGGCCCCGGTATCCCGGACGCCATCCGCGACACCCTGTTCTACCCGATGATCACCGGCAAGGAGGGGGGAACCGGGCTCGGCCTCTCTATCGCCCAGAACCTGATCGACCAGCACAAGGGGCGGATTGACTGCATCAGCTGGCCGGGTCACACCGAATTCACCATTTTTCTACCGCTTCGCAAGTAAGGGAACCCCATGACCGCCAAAGTGTGGATCGTCGATGACGACAGTTCTATCCGCTGGGTGCTGGAGCGCACTCTCGGCAGCGAAGGCTTCAACTGCGAGAGCTTTGCCGATGGCGAGGCCCTGCTGCACGCCCTTGAGCTGCGCTCGCCCGATGTGATCCTCTCAGATATCCGGATGCCCGGAATCGACGGCCTGAGCCTGCTGGAGCAGATCCACCGCCGTCAGGCCGATCTGCCCATCATCATCATGACCGCCCATTCGGATCTCGACAGCGCGGTCAACGCCTACCAGCGCGGCGCCTTCGAGTACCTGCCCAAGCCGTTCGACATCGACGAGGCGGTGACCCTGGTGCGCCGCGCCGAGAATTACCTCAAGGAGCAGCGCACCAAGCGCAAGTCTCGTCAGCAAGAGGCCACCGCCACCCCGGAGATCATCGGTGAAGCACCAGCGATGCAGGAGGTGTTCCGCGCCATCGGCCGCCTGTCGCGCTCCAGCATCTCGGTGCTGATTAACGGCCAGAGCGGTACCGGCAAGGAGCTGGTCGCCCATGCGCTGCACAAACACAGCCCGCGCGCCCACAAGAACTTCATCGCCCTCAACATGGCGGCCATCCCCAAAGATCTCATCGAATCTGAGCTGTTCGGTCACGAGAAGGGGGCCTTCACCGGCGCCAACAATATCCGCCACGGCCGCTTCGAGCAGGCAGATGGCGGCACCCTGTTTCTCGACGAGATCGGCGACATGCCGCTGGATGTACAGACCCGGCTGCTGCGGGTACTGGCCGATGGTCAGTTCTACCGGGTCGGCGGCCATCAGCCAGTGCAGGTGGATGTACGGATCATTGCCGCCACCCACCAGAATCTGGAGAAACGGGTCGCCGATGGCGAGTTTCGCGAGGATCTGTTCCACCGCCTCAACGTCATCCGCATCCATATTCCCGCCCTCAAGGAGCGCCGTGAGGATATCCCCCAGCTGGCCCGCCACTTCCTGCTGCGCGCCGCCAAGGAGCTGAACGTCGAGGCCAAGAGCCTGCACCCGGATACCCAGGCCTATATCAGCCGCCTGCCCTGGCCGGGTAACGTGCGCCAGCTGGAGAACGTCTGCCGCTGGCTCACCGTGATGGCCTCCGGGCAGGAGGTGCTGGTGAGCGATCTTCCCCCCGAGCTGCTTACTCCCATCACCCACAACGCCGAACCCGGTCAACCGGCGATGCCCGGTTGCTGGCAGCAGCAATTGCAGGAGTGGGTGGCCAGCAAGTTGGCGCTGGGCGAGACAGACATCCTGGCCGATGCCCTGCCCCAATTCGAGCGGATCATGCTGGAGACTGCGCTGGAGCACACCCATGGCCACAAACAGGAAGCGGCGCGCCTGCTTGGCTGGGGTCGTAACACCCTGACCCGCAAGCTGAAGGAACTCGATCTCTCCTGAGTCCCAGGGAAAAACGATTCCCATCACGCCTTGATAAATCACCGACCAATAAGACCCCGTTTGCCAGCAAACGGGGTATCTTTTTTGAAAGCCCCGCCTAGAATGGCAGGCTTTCAAACCCGACTCGAAGAAGGCGCCATCATGATTGACAGATCTCTCCCCCTGACCGACCTGCACCGCCATCTGGACGGCAACATCCGTCCGCAAACCATCCTCGAGCTGGGTCGTCAACACAATATTCAGCTGCCCGCCTTCGAACTGGAAGCGCTGCGCCCCCATGTGCAGATCGTCGAGAACGAGCCGAGTCTGGTCGCCTTCCTGAAGAAGCTGGACTGGGGGGTTGCCGTGCTGGCCGACTATGACGCCTGCCGCCGGGTTGCCTACGAGAACGTGGAAGATCTGCTGCGCGCCGGTATCGACTATGCAGAGCTGCGCTTCAGTCCGGCCTATATGGCGATGGCCCACAAGCTGCACCCGCAGGGCGTGGTGGAAGCCATCATCGACGGCGTGGCTGCGGGCAGCCGTGACTTCGGCATCAAGGCCAACCTGATCGGCATCATGAGCCGCACCTTCGGTACCGAACAATGCAATCAGGAGCTGGCCGCCTGCTTGGCCCACCGTGACAAGCTGGTCGCCATCGATCTGGCCGGTGACGAACTGGGCTTCCCGGGCGAACTCTTTGTCGACCACTTCCGCAAGGTGCGCGATGCAGGCATGCGCGTCACCGTACACGCCGGTGAAGCCGCTGGCCCCGAAAGCATGTGGCAGGCCATTCGCGAGCTGGGTGCCGAACGTATTGGCCACGGTGTCAAAGCGATTCAGGATCCGGCCCTGATGGCCTATCTGGCCGAGCACCGCATCGGCATCGAATCCTGCCTCACCTCCAACGTCCAGACCACCACGGTGGCGAGCCTGACCGAACACCCGATCCGCCAGTTCCTGGCTGCCGGTGTGCTGGCCTGCCTCAACACCGACGATCCGGCAGTGGAAGGGATCGACCTGCCCCACGAATATGAGGTGGCCGCCCCGGCCGCGGGTATGACCGCCAGCGAGATCCGCACCGCCCAGCAGAACGGCCTGACCCAGGCCTTCCTGAGCGATAGCGAGAAAGCCGAGCTGAGCGCCCGCGCCGCCAGCCGCTGATTAACACCGGCAGTGCAAATAAAAACGGCCCACTTCGGTGGGCCGTTTTTATTTTCCTGTTACATGGTCAGACATAAAACCAAAAGCCTCACATGACGAATTCGTCAATAAAAACCATTATAAACAATGAGTTGAGCAACACTCCAAACACCCTCATTCTAATTGCGTAACCATGAGGTTATTTCTTACAAAGAGGGTTTTTGATGGATATTACACCAGATATTGTTGGGCACTTCCGCGCTTCGTTTTTCGGTCAATTCGGTAAGGTACCGAGAAAGTTATCTTCGCCTTGCAAGAAGCGAGCTATGAGACAGGGGGTAGCCGTTGGGGGGAATATGGATCGCAGACATTAAAACAACGGGGGATGTTTTATCTCGCAGCTCATATATTGACTCAACCAACCAGTTCAGTTCTAAAAACAACCAGCTTTGGCCAGCAATACCAAAAACTCAGAAGACGAGTGGGAATGGGAGCCATCGCCTGTTAACAAAGCTAAATGGCAAAAGGCCCAAACCGGGTTTGGGCCTTTTGCTGACGGCTGTAAGGGGAAAAACTACTCCCGATCCTTGTCACGCTCCAGCGCCCGCTCCACCAGTGGCTCGGGCAGACTCTTGGTCACCTCCACCCCCAGCTCGCGGAAACGCTCGACCTGCGCAATCAGGTTGCCACGGCCGTTGACCAGCCGTCCCATCGCCTTGTCGTAACTCTCCTGCGCCTTGTGCAGGCTGCCGCCCATCTGCTGCATCTCCTCGACAAACAGCCGCAGCTTTTCGTAGAGGCGACCGGCCCGCTCGGCAATCTGGCGGGCATTCTGGTTCTGCCGCTCGTAGCGCCACAGGTTCTCGATGGTACGCAGCGCCACCATCAGGTTGGTGGGACTCACCAAGAGAATATTGTTGTCGAGACCGTAACGCACCAGCGAGGGATCGGCCTCCATCGCGGTGAGGAAGGCGGGCTCCACCGCCACGAACATCAGCACATAGTCGAGGGTGCGCACTCCGGGCAGCTGCTGGTAATCCTTGCGGCCCAGCTCGCGGATATGGTTGCGCACCGAAGCGACGTGTTCCTTGAGCGCCACCGCCTTCTCCAGCTCGTCATCGGCGTTGTACCAGCGCTCGTAGGCGGTCAGCGACACCTTGGCGTCGATGATGATGTCCTTCTCCTGCGGCAGGTGGACGATCACGTCGGGCTGGTAGCGCTTGCCCTTCTCCACCTCGATATTGACCTGGGTGTGGTACTCGTGACCCTCGCGCAGGCCGCATTCGCTGAGGATCCGCGCCAACACCACTTCCCCCCAGTTGCCCTGCTGTTTGCTGTCGCCCTTGAGGGCGCGGGTCAGCGCCGCCGCCTCCTCGGTCATGCGGGCATTGAGCTCGGCGAGGCGCTCCAGTTCGAACTTGAGGCTGTGGCGCTGGGCCGTCTCCTGCGCGTGAGTCTCACCCACTTGACGGCGAAAGCCCTCGAGCTGCTCTTTGAGCGGTGTGAGCAGCAGATCGAGGCTGTTCTGGTTCAATTCGCGGAAGTTACCGGAGTTTTGCTCGAAGATCCGGTTGGCGAGATTCTCGAACTGCTGACTGAGGCGCGGCTCCGCCTCCTGTTGCAGTTGCAGCTTCTCGGCGGCGGCCAACCGCTCGCTGCGCAGGGTCGCTTCCGCATCCTTGAGGCGGGCGGTGAGCTTGATCAGCAGGGTCTGCTGCTGATCCAGCTTCTGCTGACCCTGCATCCGCTCATCCTGCAACTCGTCGAAGCGATCCTGCAGCGCCTGATAACGCTCCTGCGCCAGCATCAGCTCCTGAGCCTGCGCCGTGGCTGCTCGACGCCCGATCAGCCAGCCAAGCCCGAGGGCCAGCAGGGCGGCAGGTAGCAGAATGACCCAGAGCCCGGGGTCGATCATTTACGGCTCCGCTGACGCAGGAAGAGTTCGAGATAGCGGTTAACCAGGATCCAGAGCACCACGTAGATGAGGTAGGCGGCCAGCACCACCCACTTGTGGGTGTTGACGCCGGTATCGAGCTCGGCGAACTCGATATCCTTGATGCGGCAGTAGGCCCACATCAGCAGGGGAAAGACATAGAGCAGGGACGCACGCCAGAGAAATAGCCACATATGTTTTCATTCAACCACGTAAAAAGACCCGCCTAGCTTACACAAGGGCAACTGCGCTTGCGATCCTGACGGCCGCTATTCTCTGGCCTGCTTCCCGAAACTTCGATAAAATTAACCCCTAATAGGTATCAGGGGCGAGCATGACTCACTATTTCCTCCGTTGGCTGACACAAGGTTGGCAAGCTTCCCGCAAGCCCGCCGTGGTTTGCCATGAAGCGCGCCCGCCGTGGGCCATCGAGGAGTCCCAGTACCTCTCCCTCTGCACCCGCTGTGGCGAGTGTTTCAAGGCCTGTCCGCGCGGTCTGCTCAAACCGGCCACGCAAGAGGAGTACGAGGGGAGCCCCATCGCCGGTACGCCGGTGCTCGATCTCGCCTGCGGCCAGTGCAGCTACTGCGGCAGTTGCGCCAGAGCCTGTCCCACCGGCGCCCTCGACTTGCAACTGGGTCGTCAGGTACAGACCCGGGTGCAGATTGAGGAGAGCTGTCAGGCACGGCAGGGCTTCTACTGCCTGCTCTGTGAAGATGCCTGCCCGCAACAGGCGATCAAGGCCAGCGCCGACGGCATCAACGTCAATATGGATGCCTGTAATGGCTGCGGTGCCTGTGGCCTCGCCTGCCTGCACGGCGCCATCACCCTGATCCGCCAGCCGGGCAGTCGCTAAAAACCACCTACTTACAAAAGCAAAAGGGGCCATCAGGCCCCTTTCACATCTTGTTCAATATTCCGCGCCCTGTCAGGCCATGGTCACAATAGTCTCTTGCTCGATACCCAGCAGGTGGCAGAGACGGTTCGGATCGCGTACCGCATCGGCCAGGGTGTATTCACCCAGCACTTCGAGGAAGGCGTTCATGGCGCGGCGCAGAATGCCCTGAATGCGGCAACCACCGGAGAGACGGCAGTTCTCGCGCTTGCAATCGACCGGACAGAGCACATGCTCCATGTCCATCACCACATCCCGCAAATTGATGGAGACCGCCGAGCGACCGAGGCGGATGCCACCGTGCTTGCCGCGTACCGTCTCGATATACCCCTTGATGCCAAGCTGGTGCACAATTTTGACCACGTGGTTGCGAGAGATGCCGAAGGTATCGGCCACTTCGGTAATGGTCGACAGACGATCCCCCGGCTGAACCGCCAGGAATGTCAGGGTACGCAGGGCGTAGTCGGTAAATCGTGTCAGTTGCATGGTCGCACTTGCCTCTTACTACAAGCCAGGAATCAGGACGACAACATTGAGCTAAGAGGCAGGAGACAACCGGTTTGCCTCTGTTTGCCATTGGTTCGCCAGAGGGGGGGCCTGTCTCTTAATCTGAGTTGCGGAGTGACAGGTTAAGAGCAGCACAACCGGGTGTCGATGAAGATGCACATAAATCGACACTTTCTTTGATTGATCGCAAACTTGCCGGGTTAGCCCGGCGTTTACCCGCTTTATGGCGGGTAAATCTCCCGAATAGTCCCCCTCACCAAGCCCCTTCGACCAGCAGTCATATGGCCCGCGAACCGCCCCTGAATCGACCGGCAGAGAGGTGGTTCAGTGGAGCTGTTTCAGCCAGTTTTTCAGCGCGACCGATGGGATGGAGCTCTCGGAGGCGACGGCAAACGCCCCCCAGTCCACCGCGCACTGCAACGCATCCTTGATCGCCATGCCCCGTGCCAGACCGTGGATCAGGCCACCGGCGAAGGCATCTCCCGCCCCCGTGGTATCGACCACCGAGACCGGCCGGGCTGCGACCCGGATCTGCTCGTCACCGTGGATGGCAACGGCCCCTGCCTTGCCCTCGGTCAACACCAGCCATTCGAGCTGCTCCCCCGCCAGCTGACGGGCGTGTTGCCAGGGGTCGCTCACCTCGCCGAGATCGGAGCGGGAAGCCACCAGCACATGGCAGGGACGACGCGCTTGGCCACCCTTGGGATACTGGGCCACCACAAAGCTCTTGCCGAGCATCTGGCGCATGTAGCTGATGATGGAGGTACCGGGATAGTTCACGTAGAGGCAGTCGATCCCCTCCAGCGGCAGATCGCCGGGCAGATCGGGACGCCTTGGGCGGCGCAGTATGGTGCGCTCGCCGGTGGAGTCCACCAGGATCAGCAGCTCACCGGTCTCGCCGCCAAAGCGCTCCACATGGCTGCAATCCAGCCCGTAACCGGCCGCCTGCTCCAGCAGCCAGTCGCCGGTCTCGTCCAGCCCGATACGGGAAGCAATGGTCACCTCGTGGCCCGCCCACACCAGCCCGATGCCGGTGTTGGCCGCGCCACCGCCGAGCCTGCGCCCCTGATCCACATATTGCAGCCGGGCCCCCGCCACCAGCGGTTCGGAGAGGGAGAGCACATGATCACAGTTGAGATTGGCAAGCAGCAGAATGCGGGACATAGAGACCTCGGACGATGGAGATAGCCCAAAAGAGACAGGCTGAACCCCGAGTAGAGCCCAGCCTGACTGAAGAGACAACCGGCAGCGATCGGGAATCCGATCGGGATCAATAGATGGGCAGTTCCACCCCGGCCAGCAGCTCGTCGATGCGCGCCTGGGTCGGCTGCTGCATCACGCTCTGGATCACCTCCTTGGTGAGGTGGGGCGAGAAGGAGCTGATGAAGTCATACATGTAGTTCTGCAACAGAATACTCTTGCTGAAGCAGATCTGGGCCGGGCAGGGCTTGAACAGGTGCTCCAGATTGATGGAGACCAGCCCGGGGCTATCGGTGTCGTTGGCCACCAGCGAGGAGATGATGCCGATACCAAAACCCAGCTCCACGTAGCGCTTGATCACTCCGGCATCCATCACCGTCATGTAGTAGCTCGGGGTCAGCCCCGCCGCCTGAAACACCTCGTCCTGCACCTGACGACCGGTGGCGCCACTCTCGTAACTGAGGATCGGGTAGTGGCAGAGCTGCTCCAGGGTCGGCTTCTTCTCCTTGGCCAGCGGGTGATCCTGCGGCACCACCAGCGAGAGAGTCCAGAGGTAGGCGGGCAGCGCGATCAGCTCCTTGTCGAAGCCAATCTCGTGGGCAACGATCGAAAAATCGGAGTAACCCTTGCTGATCTGCTCCTTGCTCGCCGACATCACCGGATGAAGGTGGAACGAGATCTTGGGGTACTTCTTGGTGAAGTAGGTGACCGACTTGGGCAGCAGATAGCGGGCGATGGTGTGGGTAGTGTGGATGTTGAGAGTGCCCACGGTCGGGTCCAGATACTCGCGGGAGATCGCCTTGATCTTGCTCTCGATATTGAGCATCGCCTCGGCACACTTGATGATCTCCTCACCCACCGGCGTAATGCGGTGCAGGTGCTTGCCACGGCGCTCGAAAATCCGCACACCCAGCTCGCTCTCCAGCAGGCCAATCTGTTTGCTGACCCCCGGCTGACTGGTGAAGAGCGCATCGGACGCCACGGACACATTGAGGTTGTGGTCCCGGATCGCGATCAAATACTTCAATTGCTGTAGTTTCAAGGCGTCACACTCTCACACTGGTTTGGCTCAGACAGGTTTGGCTCAGACAGGTTTGGCTCAGGCCGGGACGGCAATCAAGCCAGACAAACAGGCCGCCACCTGGGCGGCCAGTGTACCATCCGATCCCGACATCTCAGCGCTTGATCCTTCATTTTGCTACAAAATCTAGCATCCGAAGGGGTGGCTGACAAACCGGGCTCAGGCCGCGCCAGCCCGCAGCGGCAGGATCCCCAGAAACTGCAGCAGCCACTGCATCATGGTCGCCGAATCCACCTCCCCCTCCAGCGAGGAGAGACTGCTCTGGTAGCGCTCGTCGGGCAACAGGCCGCGGCGCCGCTCGATCAGCGCCCGGTTGTACTCCACCGAAAATTCCGGATGTCCCTGAATGGCCACTATGTTGTTCCCCTGCAGAAACATGAAGTTGGGACAAAAATCGTTACCCGCCAGTCGGGTTGCCCCCGGCGGCAGCAGGGCCACCTGATCCTGATGGCTGGCCAGAATGCGGATCTGATCCCGCGCCGGCGCCATCCAGGGCTCATCTGCCAACATGGGATGTACCGACACTCCCAGTCCCCACCCCTTGGTGGACTTCACCACCTCGCCGCCCAGCGCCTGGGCGATCACCTGATGACCGAAGCAGACACCGGCCAGCTTGACGTCGGCATCGTGCGCCTGGCGGATCCACGCCCGCAGTGCCTGAATCCAGGGGATATCGCTGTAAGCATCGTGGCGCGAGCCTGTGATGAGCCAGGCATCGCACTCGTGCAGATCCTCCGGCAGCTCCCCATCGAGAGCCGACCAGACCCGAAATTCCAGCTCGGGGGACAGGGCCGCAAAGCCCCTGATAAACATCTCGGAGTAAACGGGGCCAAAACGATCCGCCAGATCGGGATCGAGCCGGTCACAATCGAGAATTCCCAATCGCATCTGTTGTTCCTTTACAGAGTTCGCCCCCGCCAATCATCGACCGGCGGGGGCAAGAGGTTAGGCCATGAGCACGCGCCAGCGCGTCACTTCATGGTCGGCATGGAGAACTCGGCACCACTGCGCAGGCTCTGGGGCCAGCGCGCCGTGACCGTCTTCATCCGGGTATAAAAGCGAACCCCGTCCGGCCCGTGCATGTTGAGCGGCCCGAAGATGGAGCGCTTCCAGCCGCCAAAGCTGTGAAACGCCATCGGCACCGGAATGGGAACGTTCACCCCTACCATACCGACCTGCACCCGCGCCGTGAAGTCCCGCGCGGTGTCGCCATCGCAGGTAAAGATGGCGGTGCCGTTGCCGTACTCGTGTTCGTTGATGAGGCGCAGCGCCGTCTCGTAGTCCGGCACCCGCACGATGGAGAGCACAGGGCCGAAGATCTCCTCGCGGTAGATGCGCATCTCGGGGGTCACCTCGTCAAACAGGCAGCCACCGATGAAGTAACCCTCGTCGTGGCTCAGCGTGCGACCATCGACCCGCAGCGTGGCCCCTTCGGCCACCCCCTGATCCACATAGCCGCGCACCTTGGCCAGATGCTCCTTGCTGATGAGAGGCCCCATTTCGTTCTCCGGGCTCTGGCCCAGCCCCGGGCCCACCCGCAGTTTTTCCACCAGCGGCGTCAGCTTGGCCACCAGCGCATCGGCGGTCTCGTCCCCCACCACCACGGCCACCGAAATGGCCATGCAGCGCTCGCCCGCCGCCCCATAAGCAGCCCCCATCAGGGCGGAGACCGCCTGATCGAGGTCCGCATCCGGCATCACCACCATGTGGTTTTTGGCGCCGCCCAGCGCCTGCACCCGCTTGCCATGGGCCGAGGCGGTGGCATAGATGTACTCGGCGATGGGAGTGGAGCCGACAAACGACACGGCCCCCACTCGCGGATCGGTCAGCAGCACATCCACCACCTCCTTGTCTCCGTTCACCACGTTGAGCACCCCGTCCGGCAGACCGGCCTCCTTGAGCAACTCGGCCATCCGCAGGGAGAGGGAGGGATCCTTCTCGGAGGGTTTGAGGATAAAGGTGTTGCCGCAGGCGATGGCGACCGGGAACATCCAGAGCGGCACCATGGCCGGGAAGTTGAACGGGGTGATACCGGCGCAAACCCCCACCGGCTGCATCATGGAGTAGCTGTCTACCCCGCGGCCGACGTTGAGGGAGTGCTCCCCCTTGAGCAGATGGGGGATGCCGCAGGCAAACTCCACCACCTCCAGCCCGCGAGTCAGCTCACCCTGCGCATCGGAGAAGACCTTGCCGTGTTCACGGCTGATGAGCTGGGCCAGCTCATCTCTGTGCAGCTCCATCAACTCCTTGAAGCGGAAAAAGACCCGGGCCCGCACCAGCGGCGGAGTTTGCGACCAGTCGGCAAAGGCGCGCTCGGCGATGGCGATCGCCTCCTGACACTCGGCGGCGCTGGAAAGCCCCACGCTCCCCTGCTGCTTGCCACAAGCGGGATTGAAGATGGCCCCTTGCCGCTCGCTGCGACTCTCCTGCAATTGGCCGTTGATGAAGTTGCTGACCCTGTATGTCATGTATCCTCCGTGATAACTGATGTCGTGGTGGCGCTGTGCTCGTCAAAACGAGGCAACGCAAGGCCCCGCCAGAGCGGGGCCACAAAATGGGTTAGGGTTGGGCCTGCAGGGCATCCTGCAGCAGGGTGAAAAGATCGTCGATCTGGCTGCGCTCGATGATGAGGGGTGGCGACAGGGCGATGATGTCGCCAGTCACCCGGATAAGCAGACCCTTCTCGAAGCAGCGCACAAACACCTCATAGGCGCGTTTGCCCGGTGCATCCGGCATGGATTCCAGCTCGATGCCCGCCACCAGCCCGTAGTTGCGCACATCCTTCACATGCTTGCAGTCCTTCAGCGAATGGGCCGCCTCCTCCCAGTATCCCGCCAGATCGGCGGCGCGGCTGAGCAGGTTTTCGTTGCGATAGATCTCGAGGGTCGCTAGACCCGCAGCAGCAGCCACCGGATGGCCGGAGTAGGTGTAGCCGTGGAACAGCTCGATGGCCCCCTTGCCTGCCGCCATCATGTCGTCATAGATGTGCTTCTGCACCAGCACCGCCCCCATCGGGATGGCGCCGTTGGTGAGCCCCTTGGCGCAAGTGATCATGTCGGGGATGACATCGAACTCCTGGGCGGCGAAGGGGGAGCCAAGGCGACCGAAACCGGTGATCACCTCGTCAAAAATCAGCAGGATGCCGTGTTTGGTGCAGATCTCCCGCAGCCGCTTGAGGTAGCCTTTGGGGGGCATCAGCACGCCGGTACTGCCAGCGATGGGCTCGACGATCACCGCCGCGATATTGCTGGCATCGTGCAGAAAGACGATCTTCTCCAGCTCGTCGGCCAGCGCCACATCTTCCTCGGGCAGCCCTTTGGTGAAGGCGTTCTTGGCGATGTTGAGGGTATGGGGCAGATGATCCACCCCGGTCAGCAGGGAGCCGAACCACTTGCGGTTGCCGGGAATCCCCCCCACCGAGATGCCGCCAAAGCCGACCCCGTGATAGCCACGCTCGCGGCCAATCAGCCGGGTGCGAGTGCCCTGACCGCGTGCTCGCTGCCAGGCCAGCGCGATTTTCAGCGCGGTATCGACCGACTCTGAGCCGGAGTTGGTATAAAAGACATGGCCGAACCCCTTGGGGGCGATCTCTACCAGCTTGTTGGCCAGCTCGAACGGCAGGGGGTGCCCCATCTGGAATGTGGGGGCGAAATCGAGGTGGGAAATCTGCTGGGAGACCGCCTCGGCAATCTCGCGCCGACCATGGCCCGCGTTGCAACACCAGAGTCCGGCTGTGCCATCCAGTATCTTGCGGCCATCCTCTGAGTGATAATACATCCCCTCCGCCGACTTCAGGATGCGTGGCGCCGCCTTGAACTGCTGGTTGGCGGTGAACGGCATCCAGAAGGCGGACATGTCGGAGGGGGTATTGATGTCGCTGATCGGTTTCATGGTCACCTCATCCTTAAGGTGTTTAGCAACTGTCGGCCAATGCCTATTAAATTAAACACCTGAATCCATAAAAAAGGGCCCGTTATCGCCCTGTCTGGTGCCACCCCTAGCTAGACGCATCAGCAGGGTGGTATAAGATATTTAACACAATTTTAATAATAGTAAACAGTCAAGGAGTGTCTATAGATGGATATCGGTCACCGCCTCAAGGCGGTTCGCACCAAGGCAGCCCTCTCCCAGCGCGAGCTGGCCAAGCGCTCCGGTGTGACCAACGGATTTATCTCCCAGATCGAGAAAAATCAGGTGAGCCCCTCTGTCGCCTCCCTGCGCAAGGTGCTGGAAGGCATCCCCATGTCGCTGGCCAGCTTCTTCACCGAAGAGACTGAAATGGGCACCGAAGTGATCTTCCGCGCCGCCGATATGCCGGATCTCGGCACGCATCCCATCAGCTACCGGCTGGTCGGGCATAGCCGTGCCAACCGCGCCATCGGCATGTTGCAGGAGGTGCTGCCACCGGGCGCCGACACCGGTGACGACATGCTGAGCCACGAGGGTGAAGAGTGCGGCATCGTCATCAAGGGCGAGGTTGAAGTGACCGTGGGCGAGCAGATCTACCTGCTGGGCGCCGGCGATGGCTACTACTTCGACAGCCGCACCCCCCACCGTTTTCGCAACGTGGGCGAGCAGGAGTGCGTACTGATTTCAGCCAATACTCCCGCCAGTTTCTGACATTCAGATACGCGTCGGCAGGGGGGCAATGTTTAATGAATTGTTACAAGATGGATTTACAAGCGGCAGGATGTTTAGCATATTGATACGCGGAATCTGACTTTTGCCGGTTCAAGGAGTGAACATGAGTGACCTGACCCTGGCCCAGTGGCAACACAAGGCCTCCCACCTGACCCTGCCCTCGCAAGCCTTTATCGATGGCAGCTACCGGGATGCCATCAATGGCGCCACCTTCGACTGCATCAACCCGGCCAACGGCAAGCTGCTGACCAAGGTGGCGGCCTGCGATGCCGCCGATGCCGAACTGGCGGTGCAGGCTGCGCGTGACGCCTTCAACGACAAGCGTTGGAGCGGCCTGCCACCGAAACAGCGCAAGCAGATCATGCAGCGCTTCGCCGAGCTGATGCGCCTCAACAAGGTGGAGCTGGCGCTGCTGGAGTCGCTGGATATGGGCAAACCCATCGGCGATGCCATGGGCTATGACGCCCCCGCCGCCGCCAACTGCATCGCCTGGAACGCCGAAGCGATCGACAAGATCTACGATCAGGTCGCCCCGGTGGAGGAGTCGGCACTGGCGCTGGTGACCCGCGAAGCACTCGGGGTGGTTGCCGCCATCGTGCCGTGGAACTTCCCGCTGGTGATGGCCTGCTGGAAGCTGGGCCCGGCGCTCGCTACCGGCAACTCGGTCATTCTCAAGCCTTCCGAAAAATCCCCCCTGACCGCCCTGCGCATCGCCGGTCTGGCCAAGGAGGCGGGTATTCCGGACGGCGTGTTCAACGTGCTGCCGGGCTTTGGCCACACCGTGGGCGAGGCGCTGGCCATGCACATGGACGTGGATTGCATCACCTTCACCGGCTCCACCAAGATCGGTAAACATCTGGTGGAGTGCTCCGGCAAGTCCAACCTCAAGCGCGCCTTTATGGAGTGCGGCGGCAAGAGCCCCAACATCATTCTGGCGGATGCGCCGGATCTGGACGCCGCCGCCAAGAGCGCCGCTGGCGCCATCTTCTACAACCAGGGCGAGGTGTGCACCGCAGCCTCTCGCCTGCTGGTGCAAAACAGCATCAAACCGCAATTTATGGAGCGACTGCTGGCCCATGCCCGCGAGTGGATCTCGGCCAACCCACTCGACCCTGCGACCCGTATCGGCGCCATGGTGGATCACATCCAGATGGAGCAGGTGCTGCGCTATGTCGAGATTGGCAAGCAGGAGGGGGCCAAGCTGCTGCTTGGCGGCAACCGCACCAATATGGAGAGCGGCGGCTTCTATATCGAACCCACCATCTTTGACGACGTGACCCCCGAGATGCGCATCTTCCGCGAAGAGATCTTCGGCCCTGTGCTGGCGGTGACCGGCTTTGATACGCTGGAGGAGGCTATCGCGCTCGGCAACGATACTGACTACGGACTGGCCGCGGCAATCTGGACGGCGGATCTCAACAAGGCGGTGAAAGGCTCCCGCGCCCTGCGCGCCGGCACCGTGTTCGTCAACAACTGGGATGGCGGCGACATGACCATGCCGTTTGGCGGATTCAAGCAGTCCGGCAACGGCCGCGACAAGTCACTGCACGCGCTGGAGAAGTACACCGAGCTGAAAAGCACCTGGATCCAGCTGGAGTAACGCCATAAAGCAGCACTACCGGATCAAAAAGGGGGAGAAATCCCCCTTTTGCATTTTTGCCCTTCCATCACCGAGCTCAATCCTTATAATGACAAAAAAGCCAACATGTTAAATATAAAGACAAAAATGCTATTTTTTCTGGGAAGCGTACTTTTTCTGGTGATCGGTTTGCCCCTGCTGTTCTTCGTGCTGGGGCACGGCGAGGCCTACGTGACCTGGGGCCCCTGGATCTCCGCCATCGCCCTGATGCTGTGGCTGTTGATGGATGTCGACAAGATCCGCCGCGGTAAAGGCTGACCGGCCAGCCACTCGCTTCCTTCCCCTCAAACTTCGTTTATTCGCTTCTTTCCCCGCAAAAGGATCGCTACACTGATTTTTTGCGATGTTTTCCCGCATCCAACGCTTCAGTAAGGTCATCCGCATGCCGCAACAGATCCAGCGTCAGGGCGTCATCTACGCCCTGTGCGCCTATACCCTTTGGGGCATAGCCCCCATCTATTTCAAAACCATCTCTGCCGTCCCGGCCGCCGAGATCCTGACCCACCGGATGATCTGGTCCTGCGTGCTGCTGATGGTGCTCACCCTGGCAGGCCGTCAGTGGCACAAGGTACAGGCGGTGCTGCGCCAGCCAAAAGTGCTGCTCACCCTGGCCTTTACCTCGGTCACCGTCGGCGGCAACTGGCTGCTGTTTATCTGGGCCATCAACAACGGTCATATGCTGGATGCCAGCCTCGGCTACTACATCAACCCGCTGTTCAACGTGCTGCTGGGCATGCTGTTTCTTAGCGAGAAGCTGCGCCGCCTGCAGTGGTGGGCGGTCGCGCTGGCCTTTGCCGGGGTGGCGATCCAGCTTATCGCCTTTGGCTCTTTGCCCTGGATTGCGCTGGTGCTGGCATCAAGCTTTGCCATCTATGGTCTGGTGCGCAAAAAACTGGCCCTCGATGCCCTCACCGGTCTGCTGATCGAAACCATGATCATGCTGCCGCCAGCGGCCATCTATCTGTGGGGCTTTGCCGACAGCCCCACCAGTCATCTCACCCGGAACGACTGGCACCTCAACCTGCTGCTGATCGCCGCAGGCGCCGTCACCACGGCCCCCCTGCTCTGCTTCACCGCCGCCGCGACCCGGCTCAAGCTCTCCACCCTGGGCTTCTTCCAGTACATTGGCCCCAGCATGATGTTCATCCTCGCGGTCACGCTCTATGGCGAGGAGTTGGCGATGGACAAGCTGCTCACCTTCGCCTGCATCTGGAGCGCACTGGTGCTGTTCAGTCTCGATGGTCTGCGCAGCGGCAGAGCCGCCCCAAGCCGGACCTGACACCGCCTCACCACCATCGACCCCGGCTCATCGGCCGGGGTTCTTGTTTACGCCACCCACCCCTTCCTGACAGCGACCACCCATGCCGAAGAGGCGACTATGGTCGCCCAGCACGCCCGCATCCTGACCAAGCAGACTCGCCACTTCCATCTCGATACCCCCCGCAACTGATCCGGGGCGCTGACGGGCGTCAGCGCCCCCCTTTTTCTCTGCATTGGCAAAATGGGTAGCATTGGACTCCATGAGGGAATAGGATCCGCCCCTCTAAAAAACCAACTGCAAGGATCAACTGACATGACTCGAAAATGGTCGCTCCCCATCGTGGCACTCGCGGGGGGAGCGTTACTCTGGCTCGGCAACACCTTTGGTATGAAATGGGCTCTGATGGCCCTGATCGGATTCGGCTTCGGCTTCACCCTCTCCTTCAGCCGCTTCGGCATCGTATTCGGTTGGCGCGAAATGCTGACCAAGCGCAACAGCTACTACGTGCGGGTTCACCTGCTCACCATCGCCATCGAAATTCTGCTGTTCACCTGCTTCCTCTCCTTTAGCCACGCCCTGTTTGGCGATGCCATGGTGGGCAACGTGATGGCTATCGGCATTCCCTTTATTGTCGGCGCCTTCCTGTTCGGCATCGGCATGCAGCTGGCAGGCGTCTGCGCCACCGGCACGCTCTACTGCTGTGGCGAAGGGCAACCCCGCTTCTGGCTGGTGCTGATCTGCTACGGCATCGGCACCCTCATCAGCAACCAGTTCCGCCCCGAGCTGACCGCCACCTTCTCCAGCCAGGTAGTGCTGGCCAAGGATCTGACCGGCAATATCTGGAGCGGCATGCTGCTCAACCTGGCGCTGGTTGCCGTGCTGTTCATGCTGTTTCGCAACAGCGAACTCAAGCGCACCGGCGAGCTCAAGCCCCTCTTCAGCGGCGGCAACCTGTTCTGGCGCGATGGCCGCTTCACCGTGCTGACCGGCGGCATCATCATCGCCCTGCTCAACTCTGCCGTTGTCGCCCTGCACGGCTCGGCCTGGACCATCACCGGCGCCGTCTATGACATGGCGCTGCGCGGTGCCTCCCTGTTCGGCCTGTTCGAGGGGAACCCGAAACTGGCCCAGCCGCTCTTTATCAACCCCATGGTCGGCATGTTCTGGCTCGGCATTCTGGGGGCCATGCTGGCGCGCTGCCTGAACGGTGGCGGTAACTTCGCCCCGATGCGGATCGGCAACAGTCTGGCATCCATCATTGGCGGCCTGCTGATGGGGATGGGGGCCATGTACGCCGCCTGCAACCTCGGCGGCTTCTTCGATGGCACGGCGTCCGGCAGCCTGCACGGCTGGGTCTGGATGCTGATGGCCCTCGCTGGCAGCCTGATCGGTATTCGCCTGCGCCCGCTGTTCGGGCTCTGACGTCCAGCATCGCAGTGCACGCCATAGAAAACGGGAGGCCTGGCCTCCCGTTTTTCGTTTTTCGTTTATCGCTCCCGTCGCTCGGCTTATTGAGCGGGCTGGGACACCCCTTCCAGATTGATCTCAACCCGGCGATCCGGTGCCAGACAGGCGATCAGCTCCTGCTTGGAACTGCTGGCACAACTGTTGCCAGTGACCGGATTGGCCTTGCCACGCCCCTCGACCCGCACCTTGTCAGCATACAAGCCTTTGGATACCAGATAACTGGCCACACTCTGGGCCCGCTTCTCGGATAGTGCCAGGTTGTAGTTGTCAGAGCCGATACGGTCGGTATAACCCACCACTGTCGCGACGCCATCCTTGGGATTGGCCGCCACAATCTGGCTGAACAGGGCATCGAGCGCTTGATTGGCGGCCGGTTTCAGGGTCGCCTTGTTGAACTCGAACAGCACATCGGAACTCAGGCTGAAGGTCTTGGGTTCCACTACGACTGCAGGGGCCGGTGCTGCGGCAGGAGCGGGCGCCGGTGCTACGACCTCGCCCCCTTGCTGGCCGAAGCGATAGAGCATACCGAACGAGATCAGACCGTTATCCAGCTCGATGCCGGAGCGATCGAGCGAGGTATCGCCCAGCGGCGTGGTGTACTGGTACTCCAGACGGGCAGCCCAGTCACGATCGATGGTGTATTCGGCACCCAGCGCCCCGACAAAGGCGGCACCATGCTTCTTGCCGGTCTCGCTGACGTTGGCGAAGCTGAGTTCACTTTCAGTCCAGGCATAAGCACCACCCAGTCGACCATAAAGATCGAGCACATTGGTAGCCGGGAAGCTGATCTTCATGGTGGCCTGAATCATCTGGCCTTTGGCTTCGGTATTGAGGGTATCGCTACCACTCCCCGCCTTGCCCTCATATTTACCGAGCCAGTCATAACCCAGCTCAAACCCCAGATTGGGGTTGAGCTGGTAACCGGCGAACAGGCCCAGCCCCAGATCATCCGTGTTCTCGCTGGTATTGCCCAGGGATTGGGAAATCGCCTCGGCATACTGGTTGTGATCAACACCGTAATAGTTCGACCAACCGGCCTTGCCACCGGCATACCAGGTGTTGTCCTGAGCAGCCGCCTGCACGGCGCCCGCAGCCAGCAATCCACCGACCAACACGGCAAGCATCGATTTATTCATGTTCAGCCTCTGCAATAAGTCGTTTAGGCGCCTGAATGCGCACTCTCCCTGTGTGAAGCCGTCAGGCGGCCTCTCCGCTATTCAGGGTATCCCATCCGCACGCAGCCTCAAATGACCAGCAGCTCAGGAGTGTGAAGCGGCCTGCATTATCGCGGTATCGTCGGCCAAAATGGTCTTTGCCAGCATTCTGGCCTGCTCCAGCGCCAGTGGCTGTTGATAGCTGTGGGCCATCACGATCGCCCCCTCCAGCAGCAGGCAAAGCCCGGTGGCCTGTGCCAGAGAGCAGTTGAGCTGGTTTATCACCCAGCCCAGTAACGCCTGCTTGTGGGCCATCACCAGCTTGCGCACCGGATGACGCGGGTCGGCAAATTCGGCGCTGGCGTTGATAAAGTTGCAGCCATAGAAATCAGAGCGGCCAAACCACTCTGCAAAGCCGTCAAACAGCGCCTGCAGGCGATCTTCGCGTCCGGTCACGTCGGCCAGCCGTTGGTCAAGCAGGGCAAAGAACTCCCGGTCACGAGCAAGCAGCACCTCCTCAATCAAGGCATCCTTGGTCGGGAAGTGGCGATAGAGGGTGCGCTTGGTACTCCCCGCCTCGGCCCAGATGCGATCTATGCCGGTGGCATGAAAGCCATGACGGTTGAACAGACGGTAGGCCGTCGCCACCAGTTGTTGACGCTTCTCACTCATGATTTTCCTCTTGAAGTACACCGATCTGTCTACCTAATGTGCCTAATCAGTTCTGGCAAACCAAGAGGAAAGCATGATGACAAAATGGTATGGCCCGTTATGGGCAGGTGTGGGCGCCGCACTCACCATCGGCATATTGGGATGGCTCAATCTGAGCTGGCATGTCGCGCTAGTCATGGCACCTTTCGGGGCCAGCTGTGTGTTGTTGTTTTCCCTGCCAGATAGTCCGCTGGCGCGCCCCAAAAACGTGCTGGGTGGTCACCTGCTGACGGCCTGCGTCGGACTGGTGATCGGCATGCTTCCCCTCCCCGCAGAAGTGCAGATGGCGCTGGCAACCGGGCTGGCCATCGCCCTGATGCAGGGACTGAATTTCATCCACCCTCCAGCGGGCGCCAATCCCTTGCTGATCCTGATGACAGGACAAGAACCAGCCTTCCTGTGGCAAACGGTGCTGCCCGGCACCCTGCTACTGATGGCGCTGGCTTATGGTTTTCAATGGCTCAGACAGAAGTGGCCAATTACAGCCTAAAAACAGAGGGAGGCCAACGCCTCCCTCTCTCCTCATCGCAGCATCAACTAGCCAGAAACAGCCGGTAGGCGGGGTCGTCGCTCACCTCTTTCCAGCCGTAGCCAATCTCGCGCAGGTAGTCGTGGAAGGCGGCCACGTCCTCGTCCGGCAGCTCGAAGGCGCAGAGCACCCGGCCGTAGTCGGCACCGTGGTTGCGGTAGTGGAACAGGCTGATGTTCCAGCGACAGCCCAGGGTCTCGAGAAAGCGCATCAGGGCCCCCGGTTGCTCCGGGAACTTGAAGCTGTATAGTCGCTCACCGAGGGGCCGGGCCGGGCGGCCACCAATCATGTAGCGCACGTGGTTCTTGGCCAGCTCGCTCTCGGTCATGTTGACCACCGGGTAGCCGTTGCCGCCGAGCTGATCGATGATCTGACCGAGCTCCTCGTCACCGCCGGTGAGGCGCACCGAAACGAACAGCGACGCCTGCTCGGCATCGGCGTAGCGGTAGTTGAACTCGGTCACCATGCGGGGGCCAAGCTGACGGCAGAAGTCGAGGAAGGCCCCCTTGCGCTCGGGAATGGTCACCGCCAGCATGCCCTCACGCTTCTCGCCAATCTCGCAGCGCTCCGACACGTAACGCAGGCTGTGGAAGTTGACGTTGGCACCGGAGAGAATGGCCGCCATCCGCCCCCCTTTGATCTGCTCCCGCTCGCTGTAGGCCTTGAGGCCGGCCAGCGACAGGGCCCCCGACGGCTCGGCGATGGCGCGGCAGTCATCGAAGATGTCTTTGAGCGCGGCGCAGATCTGGTCGTTGGAGACGGTCACCACCTCGTCCAGATACTGGTTGCAGAGGCGGAAGGTCTCCTCGCCGATGCGCTTGACCGCTACACCGTCAGCAAACAGGGAGACGCGATCCAGATTGACCGGCTCGCCCGCTGCCAGCGCGGCCTTGAGGCAGGCAGAGCCCTCCGCCTCCACCCCGATCACCTTCACATCCGGCAACAGCTGTTTGATATAGACCGCCACCCCGGCTGCCAACCCGCCACCGCCCACCGGCACAAAGACGTGAGTGAGGTGGGTATCCTGCTCCAGCAGCTCCTTGCCGATGGTACCCTGCCCGGCGATCACCTCGACGTCGTCAAACGGCGGGATCAGGGTGTAGCCTTCCAATTCAGCGAGGCGGCGGCTCTCGCCGTAGGCCTCGTCGAAACTGTTGCCAAACAGCATGACGTTGCCGCCCTGCCGACGTACCGCGTCGATCTTGATGTCCGGCGTGGTCTTGGGCATCACGATGATCGCCTTGATGCCGAGCTTGGCGGCCGACAGGGCGACCCCCTGCGCGTGGTTGCCGGCGGAGGCGGCGATGACGCCGCGCGCCTTCTGCTCCTCGGTCAGGGTGGCGATCTTGTGGTAGGCACCGCGCAGCTTGAAGGAGTGGACCGGTTGCAGATCCTCCCGCTTCAGGCTGACGTGGTTGCCGAGCCGCTCAGAGAGTTTCTTCAGGGTTTGCAAAGGGGTCACCCGCGCCACCTCATAGACGGGGGAGAGCAACACCTTGCGTAGATAATCCGCCGCAGAGACCATGATTTATTCCCCCAGCATCGAGCGATCGCGCACCGCGCCCTTGTCGGCGCTGGTGGCGAACATCGCATAGGCGCGCAGGGCAAAGGAGACCTGACGCTGACGGTCGAGCGGCTTCCAGCCCCGAGCCTCTACGGCGACACGGCGGGCAGCCAGCACGCTGTCGGCCACCTCCAGCACCATGCTGCGGGCCGGAATGTTGATGCTGATGATGTCACCATCCTCCACCAGACCTATGGTGCCACCAGAGGCGGCCTCTGGCGATACGTGGCCGATGGAGAGGCCCGAGGTTCCGCCGGAGAAGCGACCATCGGTGATCAGGGCACACGCCTTGCCGAGGCCCATGGACTTGAGATAGGTGGTGGGGTAGAGCATCTCCTGCATGCCTGGGCCCCCTTTCGGTCCTTCGTAGCGGATCACCACCACCTCGCCCGCTTTCACGGTACCGTCGAGGATGCCGTTCACCGCGCTCTCCTGACTCTCGAATACCCGGGCCGGGCCACGGAAAGTGAGGTTCTCCTCATCCACTCCGGCAGTCTTGACGATGGCGCCGTTGACCGCGAGGTTGCCTGAGAGCACCGCCAGGCCGCCCTCCTGGCTGTAGGCGTTGTCCAGCGAGCGGATGCAGCCTTCGGCTCTGTCGAGATCCAGCTCTGGCCAGCGGCAATCCTGGCTGAACGCCTTGGTGGTGCGGATCCCGGCCGGGCCAGCGCGGTAGAAGTCCACCACCTCCTGACTCGGCTGGCGGCTGACGTCATATTCATCGAGCTGTTCGACGAGGGAGCAACCCAGCACGGTACGGGTATCACCATGCACCAGTCCCGCTTTTTCCAGCTGGCCCAGAATGGCGACTACGCCACCGGCGCGGTGCACATCTTCCATATGGTACTTCTGGGTGGAGGGCGCCACCTTGCAGAGCTGGGGCACCTTGCGCGACATGCGGTCGATATCGGCCATGGTGAAGTCGACGCCAGCCTCCTGCGCCGCCGCCAACAGGTGCAGCACGGTATTGGTAGAGCCGCCCATGGCGATGTCGAGCGCCATGGCATTCTCGAACGCCGCCTTGGTGGCGATATTGCGCGGCAGAGCGGTCTCGTCATCCTGCTCATACCAGCGCTTGGCCAAAGTCACGATGCGCTGACCCGCCAGCTTGAACAGCTGCTCACGATCGGCGTGAGTCGCCAGCATGGAGCCGTTGCCCGGCTGGGAGAGACCCAGCGCCTCGGTCAGACAGTTCATGGAGTTGGCGGTGAACATGCCGGAGCAGGAGCCACAGGTGGGGCAGGCACTGCGCTCCACCTGTTCGCTCTGGGCATCGGAGACCTTGGGGTCGGCCCCCTGGATCATGGCATCCACCAGATCCAGTTTGATGATCTGGTCGGAGAGCTTGGTCTTGCCCGCTTCCATCGGGCCGCCGGAGACAAAGATCACCGGGATGTTAATGCGCAAGGCCGCCATCAGCATCCCCGGGGTGATCTTGTCGCAGTTGGAGATGCAGACCATGGCGTCGGCGCAGTGGGCATTGACCATGTACTCCACCGAGTCGGCGATCAGCTCGCGCGACGGCAGGGAGTAAAGCATGCCGCCGTGGCCCATGGCGATACCGTCATCCACGGCGATGGTGTTGAACTCCTTGGCGACGCCGCCGGCGGCTTCGATCTCCCGCGCCACCAGCTGACCCAGATCCTTGAGGTGGACGTGACCCGGTACGAACTGGGTGAAGGAGTTGACCACGGCGATGATGGGTTTGCCGAAATCCTGATCGGTCATTCCGGTGGCACGCCACAGGGCGCGGGCCCCGGCCATGTTACGTCCGTGGGTGGTGGTGGCGGATCTCAACTTCGGCATTGTCTCTACTCCCTGAATGCCCATATGGGCTCGATGCGTTATGCGGTGATGATACGAGTGGATCGGAATCGATCCTGGTGAAGACTCCTATGGGAAGCGCTCACCGGAAGCGACTCGGGGAGGCACAGCGCCTCCCCTCTCTTATCAGTCGTTGACGGGCGTCAGCCAGCCCCACTTGTCCTCGGTCTGGCCGTTAAACAGGCCGAAGAAGGCGTTTTGCAGCCGCTCCGTCACCGGGCCACGGCTGCCAGCGCCCACCTTCATCCGATCGACGGAGCGCACCGGGGTCACCTCGGCGGCGGTGCCGGTCATGAAGATCTCGTCTGCAACATAGAGCGCCTCGCGGGGCAACGCCTGCTCGCGCACCTCGTAACCCAAGTCACGCGCGAGCGTCATGATGGTGTCGCGGGTGATGCCGGGCAGGATGGCCGCGGTAGCGGGCGGGGTGAACAGTACGCCGTTCTTCACCAGGAACAGGTTCTCCCCCGCCCCTTCGCTCAGATAGCCGTTCACATCCAGCGCCAACCCTTCGGCAAAGCCGTTGCGCTTGGCCTCGCGGCTGATCAGCTGGGAGGACAAATAGTTGCCCCCCGCCTTGGCGCCGGTGGGGATGGTGTTGGGAGCGAGCCGGTTCCATGAGGTGACGCAGACATCCACCCCGTTTTTCAGTCCCTCTTCCCCCAGATAGGCGCCCCACGGCAGGGCAGCCACCATCAGGTCAGCCTTGGCATCCAGCGGCGGATGCAGCCCCAGCCCCACGTTGCCGACAAAGGCCAGCGGGTGCAGGTAGCCGCTCTTCAGGCCGTTCTCGCGCACCACGGTGCGGCAGGCTTCATTCACTTCGGACTCGCTGTAAGGGACGTCCATCCAGTAGATCTTGGCGGAGTCGAACAGGCGGCGGGTGTGCTCCTGCAGACGGAAGATGCAGGTGCCCTTGGGGGTGTCGTAGGCGCGTACCCCCTCGAACACCGAGGAGCCGTAGTGCAGGGCGTGGCTCATCACATGCACATGGGCATCCGGCCAGGGCACCAGTTTGCCGTTGAACCAGATGTATTGCGGGTGAGTGGCGGATTGGGAAGGCTGTGACATTGGCTTGGCTCCTTAAGCTCTGATCCGGGGTTGCTGTTCCAGTGCATCGACCCGGGAGACGTCCACCAACTTCACCAGCTGGCTCCACAACTGCTGGATGGGACGCACCGACTCGACAGTAACCGTGATCCGCAGCTGTTGGCAATCCTGCTCCATATTCAAGGCACAGAGATTGAAGCCGCGGTGACGCACCACCCGCAGCACCCGCTCCATCACTTCCGGTCTGGGCTGGGCGTGGATATGCAGGGTGTGTTGTGCAAATGCTGGCTGTGCAAGGGTGTGCGGGTTCATGGGCGTTGCTCCATCATCTGGTGGTTGGCGACTCCCGGCGGAACCAGGGGCCAGACGTTTTCTTCCTCTGAAATAGCCACATGCAGCAAATAGGCGCTTTCGCTTGCCAGCAGGCGATCGAGGGCGCCGGCTATCTGCTCCTTGCATGTGATGGTCTCACCCGCAATGCCGAAAGCGGCAGCCAGGGCGACGAAATCGGGGTTGTCGGAGAGGATGGTCTCGCTATAGCGGCCGTCGAAAAACAGCTCCTGCCACTGGCGCACCATGCCGAGACGCTGATTATCCAGCAGCACCATCTTCACCTTGAGCTGAGCGCGGCGGATGGTGCCGAGCTCCTGCACGTTCATCATGAAAGAGCCGTCACCGCTTACCAGCACCACTTCATCCTCCGGGCGCGACATCTTGGCGCCGATGGCGGCGGGCAGACCGAACCCCATGGTGCCGAGACCGGCGCTGGAGAGGTGGTTGCGTGGGCTGGTGAAACGCATGTGCTGGGCCACCCACATCTGGTGCTGACCGACGTCACAGGCTACCACGCTGCTCTCAGGCAGCCGGGCAGAGAGCTGCTTGAGCAGGGCCGGGGCATAGATGGCCTGACCCGGATGGTCGTAGCGAAACGCATATTCGCGGGCCATGGCGGCGCAGTGTTCACGCCAGGGGGCGATGTCTAGAGTCATGGCGAGGCGCGGCAGCACCTGCTTGAGATCCGTGGTGATACCCACCTCGGCGGCGCGGCGCTTGCCGAACTCGGCGGCATCCACATCGAGATGGATCACCTTGGCCTTGGGGGCAAACTCCTCCAGCTTGCCGGTCACCCGATCATCGAAACGGGCGCCCACCACCAGCAGCAGATCGCACTGCTGCACCGCGTAGTTGGCGGCCTTGGTGCCGTGCATGCCGAGCATGCCCAGATAAACGGGGCTGTCGGGGTCAAGCGCACCGATCCCCTTGAGGGTGGTGACCGCTGGCATGCCGGTGGAGGCAGCAAAGTCGCGCAGCTGCTGCTCGGCATTGGCCATACCCACCCCACCGCCAACGTAGAGCACCGGGCGCTCGGCGGCAGCGATCAGAGTACGGGCTGTGGTCAGCTCCGAGGGATTGAGCGCCTCCGGCTCTTCCACCGCAAACAGCGGGCTCTGGGCAGGCACGGCAGCAAGTTGCACATCCTTGGGCAGATCGATCAGCACTGGTCCGGGGCGCCCTTCGGTGGCGATGGCGAAAGCTTCTGCCAGCACTCGCCCCAGATCGGCGGCATCAGTCACCATAAAGGAGTGCTTGGTACAGGAGAGGGACATGCCGAGCACGTCGACCTCCTGAAACGCATCGGTACCGATGGCGGCACAGGGCACCTGACCACTGATGGCCACCAGCGGCACCGAATCTAGCAGCGCCTCCGCCAGACCGGTCACCAGATTGGTAGCGCCGGGGCCGGAGGTGGCGATGCAGACGCCCACCTGACCAGAGGCGCGGGCATAACCGACCGCCGCCATGGCGGCACCCTGCTCGTGGCGACAGAGCTGATGGGCCAGACCACCGTCATACAGGGCATCGTAGACAGGCATGATGGCTCCGCCCGGGTAACCAAACACCTGGGTCACACCCTGTTTCTTGAGAGCCTGTACCAAAAACTGCGCGCCGTTCATGTGGAAAATCCTGTCCTCTGGTCGAAAAAAAACCCCCGGGCTGTGAGGCTCGGGGGTCGCTTGTTTCGTTCTGTCCGGTGGTGGGTCTATCCCTTGTTCCGTGCAGCTAAACGAGCCCCGAGCGGTGAGATAATAATCACCACTAGGACCACAATAATGCTGACGAAACGGGAGGCCATGTTCATAGTTACAACCGGAAATCCTGTGAAATTGGGGCGGTTTCTACCGCGAATGGCTATTAGAACTAGCACGGTGATTTTTATTGGGCAAGCCTTTTTTCTGTGACAACCCACTGATTTTGGCTATTCCTCAGCCGGAACTCTGGAATAAAAAACCAACAACAAGCAGTTAGTCAGAACATATATCAACTCAAGGACGGGATTTATGTCATTAGCTGTGGTTTATAGCCGTGCCAGCCTCGGGATCGCGGCTCCGCAAGTTACAGTGGAAGTTCACCTCTCCAACGGCCTGCCCGCCTTCAACATGGTCGGCCTGCCGGAAACCTCGGTGAAGGAGTCGCGGGATCGGGTTCGCAGCGCCCTGCTCAACGGCAACTTCGAGTTCCCGAGCAAACACATCACAGTCAATCTGGCCCCCGCCGATCTACCCAAGGAGGGGGGCCGTTTCGATCTGGCCATCGCCATCGCCATCCTCGCCGCTTCAAAACAAATCCCTGCAAAATACCTGCTCGATCACGAATTTTTAGGCGAGTTGGCTCTGACCGGCGAAATTCGCCCCGTACTCGGCGTGCTGCCCGCCGTGCTCGCCTGCCGGGATGCGGGGCGCACCCTGCTGGTGCCGCGAGAGAACGGCCCCGAAGCCTCCCTCATTCAGGATGCCGAGGTGCGCACCGCTCACCAATTGCTGGCCGTCACCGCCTGGCTGGCCGGCCAGTACGAGCTGCCACTGCCGGATCAACAAAGCGCGGAGAGCCTGCCCGATGTACCGGATCTGCAGGATGTGATCGGCCAGTCACAGGCCAAGCGGGCGCTGGAAATCGCTGCCGCCGGCAGCCACAACCTGCTGTTCATCGGCCCGCCCGGCACCGGCAAGAGCATGTTGGCCAGCCGATTGCCCGGCATTCTGCCACCACTGAGCGAACAGGAGGCGCAGCAGACCGCCGCCATCCACTCCATCGGCGGCCTCACCCCACGTGTCGGTCACTGGCACCACAGACCCTATCGCACCCCCCACCACAGCGCTTCATCAGTCGCTCTGGTGGGCGGTGGCAGCCATCCGCGGCCCGGCGAAATTTCTCTGGCCCACAACGGAGTGCTTTTTCTCGACGAGCTACCCGAATTCGAGCGCAAGGTGCTCGACTCCCTGCGCGAGCCGCTGGAGACGGGCCACATCTCCATCAGCCGGGCCGCTCGGCAGGTGGATTTTCCCGCTCGCTTCCAGCTGGTGGGCGCCATGAATCCCAGCCCCTGTGGCCACTATGGCGATGGCCAGACCCGCTCCAGCCCGGATCAGATCTTGCGCTACCTCGGCAAACTCTCCGGCCCCTTTCTCGACCGCTTCGACCTGACAGTGGAGGTGCCACTGCTGCCCAAGGGGAGCCTGACCGGCAAGGCGGAGCGAGGGGAGTCTAGCCAGCAGATCCGCGATCGGGTACTGGCGGCACGGGAGCGCATGCTGAGTCGCAACGGCAAGCTCAACAACCTGCTGGATAGCCGCGAAATTGAGGATATTTGCCGACTATCAACGCAAGATGCCGAATTCTTGGAGAATGCCATCCAGAAGCTGGGGCTCAGTATCAGGGCCTGGCACCGCATTTTACGGGTGTCGCGCACCATCGCCGATCTGACCGGGCAACCCGCCATCGGCAAGGAGCATCTTATCGAGGCGCTCGGCTATCGCGCCATGGATAGACTGCTGTCGCGGCTGCGCAGCAGCTGACTGACGGGCAAGGGTGAGTCCAACCCCGTAACGGCTCTGAATGGTCTCGCGGGCAATCGGCTGATATTATGGCCACAGATCTGACCACTTGATGGCCCTTTATCGACAGCAAGACGGACCCGACTCATGCCCAACAAGCTGATAGAGCGACTGCGCGGCAGCCTCTCCACCCTGCTCTATTTTTTCAACACCCTCTTCTGGTTTGTCCCCATCTTCTCGCTGGGTCTGCTCAAACTTCTGCTCCCACTCAAGGGGTGGCGCACTCTCTGCAACTGGCTGCTGGATGGCTGTGCCAGCTGCTGGATCGGTTTCAACAATCTGATCCAGAAAACCATCATCAAAACCCCTTTCGAGGTGGTCGGAGTGGACAAAGGGCGCCGGAATGAGTGGTATATGGTGATTGCCAACCATCAATCCTGGGTCGACATACTGGTACTGCAGCGTGTTTTTAACCAAAAAATCCCCTTCCTGAAGTTTTTCCTCAAGAAAGAGCTGATTTGGGTACCTTTTCTCGGTCTGGCATGGTGGGCGCTCGACTTCCCCTTCATGCGGCGGTATTCCAGGAAATTTCTGGAAAAGCATCCCCATCTGAAGGGAAAAGACATAGAAACAACCCGTAAAGCCTGTGCCCGGTTCCGCCACATTCCAGTGAGTGTGATGAACTTCGTCGAAGGCACCCGCTTCACCAAGGGCAAACATCAGAAGCAGGGTTCGCCCTATCGTCACCTGCTCCATCCGCGCGCAGGCGGCATCGCCTTTACTCTGGCCGCCATGGGTGACCAGTTGCATCAACTGGTGGATGTCACCATCGCCTACCCGGACGGCATTCCCAGTTACTGGGATTTCATGTGTGGCAGGGTCGGGCAAATCAAGGTTCAGATCCGCTATTTGCCGATCGACCGCAAACTGGTGGGGGATTACTTCAATGACCCCGAGTTCCAACAAGAGTTTCAACAGTGGTTGAACGGGATCTGGCACGAAAAGGACCAGACCCTGAGCCAACTGCTGGCAACCAAGGCGCAGTAAACATTCATGCTATCCCTGCTTCCCGGCCCGCTGGTGCTGATCATCAGCGCAGGCCTGACTATCCTTTTCACCGCCTTGTGCGCCAGCCTGATCCTGCTGGTGTCGCTGGCCAAACTGCTGCTGCCAATCCCGGCCTTTGGCCGCGCCTGCAGCCGCCTCAATAACCGCTTCATGCGCCTGTGGCTGGCCTGCAATGCGCTGGTGATCCGCCTCACCACCCGCATCGACTGGCGGGTGGAGGACAATACCAAGCTGCGCAAAGATGGCTGGTATCTCATCATCAGCAACCATATGAGCTGGACCGATATCGTGGTGCTCGGCCACCTGTTCCGCGACCGGCTGCCGGTGCCCAAGTTCTTTATGAAGCACGAACTGATCTATATCCCGCTGCTGGGGCTCGCCTGCTGGGGGCTCGACATGCCCTTTATGCGCCGCTATTCGCGAGAATTTCTGTTAAGAAATCCGCACCTGCGCGGCAAGGATATCGAGACCACCCGCAACGCCTGTGAGAAGTTTCGCCACATCCCCACTACCGTCATCAACTTCGTGGAAGGGACCCGCTTCACCGAGCAGAAACGGGATGCTACCCGCTCCCGCTATCGTCACCTGATGCCGCCCAAAGCGGCAGGACTGGCCTTTACGCTGGCAGCCATGGGCGAGCAGTTCGACAGCCTGATCAACGTCACCATCCGCTATCCGGACAATGCCGAGACCCCGTTCAAGGACTTCCTGATGGGGCGGGTAAAACGCATTCAGGTGCGGATCGAGGAGCTGCCGGTGGATGAGCAACTGATAGGGGATTACTTCAACGACAAGCAGTTCAAGCGCGGTTTTCAGGAGTGGCTAAACCAGCGCTGGCAGGAGAAAGACGAGGTGCTGGAGGGGTGGCAGAGCGGTCAGTCACCGCTGCCGGTTGCCGCCAAATCCGGGGATGAATCCAAAGAGAGCGCAGAAGCCAACTCGGCCAACTGATTTTCGGAAAAGACAGCAATCCCGTGGCGGCGCAGCAGGGCAGTGGTCTTGCCCTCGCCCGCCACAGAAACACCTTCGAAGCGGCCGTTATAGATACGGCCGCTGCCACATGAGGGGCTCCCCTCTTTCAGCAGGGCGAAGCGAATGCCCTGCGTCTGACAGATTTCCAGCGCCAGCTCGGCGCCACGGTCGAACTCGGCAGTCACATCCAGCCCGCTCGCCGTCACTACCCGCTCGCCCTGCCGCTCGGCAGGAGGGCGCGGGGTCGGCAGACCGCCCGCCACTTCGGGGCAAAACGCCAGCGCCCGCCCCTCGGCACCCAGCTCACTCAGCCAGTCGCTGACGATCCCCTTGCTTTGACCATCGTAACGCACCGGCTGACCCAGCAAGCAGGCACTCACCAGCACCTTGTGCACGCCGGTCTCACTCATGCTTCCGCTCCATGCATCACCTGATCGAACATCACGCAGCAGGGACTCTCCAGCCGGTAGAGGATGGCAGGACGCTGTTTGCCGGTGCGTTTGCGGCCGGTATCCACCAGAATGTCGGCGCGATGGATCCGCTTGCGAAAGGCGGCCGTATTCATGGGTGTTTGCAGGATGATTTCGAAGGCGCGCTGCACCTCGGAGAGGGTGAACTCGGGCCCCAGCAGTTGCAGCGGCAGGGTGCTGTAGCGGCTCTTGATCCGCAGCCGCTCCAGCCCCTTGGCGATGAGCTGGACATGGTCGAAGGCGAGGCTCAGCCCCGGCAGGTTGGCGAGCGGATGCCAGCAACCGTGGATCGCCTCCACTTCCGGATCGACCAGACAGAGATAGACCAGGGTCGTGGACCAGCCGCGGGGATCCCGCTCCAGGTTGCCGAGGGTGCAGACCTGCTCGCTGTAGCAGTGACCGAGCCCCCACTCCGCCAGCAGGCGGCGCTGGGCGGCATCCAGATCCCGATCCCGGGTCTCGTCGATGCGCAGCGCAGGCAGTTGCCAGCAGTGGGCAAAGGGGGGGCGATCGCGGGTCTCGAGGAGCAGCTCGAGCCGCTCCTCATGCAACCGCAGCACCACCATATCCAGACTCATTCTCAGCATGCCGATCGCCCTGCTCGCCTTCCATTAATGTTTGGTAGATAATATCACACGAATAGTATGTGCAGGAGCCAATCATGGGAACCGTCGCCAGCCTGGATATTGATGCGCAGAAGGGCTTTACCCCCCTCTGCCCGAACGAACTGCCCGTCGCGGGCGGTGATGATATTGTGGCTGCGCTAAACGCTCAGGCCACCCTCGCCACGCTGCGGATCGGCAGCAAAGACTCTCACCCTGCCAATGCCGACTGGGCCGTCTCTGACCCTGCCGGTATGCTGTTGCCGCTGGATCTGCCCAACGCCGACCTCACCTGGCCGGTGCACTGCGTACCGGGCAGCAAAGGCTTCGAGCTGCTCGACGGCCTGCCCACTCCCATCGACTATGACTTCTTCGTCTGGAAGGGGGTCGAGCCTGACCTGCATCCCTATGGCACCTGTTTCCACGATCTGGCCGAACGGCGCAGCACCGGACTCATCGAATTTCTACAAGCCCGCAAGGTCGATACCGTACTGGTCGGCGGCCTCGCCACCGACTACTGTGTCAAAACCAGCGTGCTGCAACTTCGCCGCGCCGGTTTCCGGGTGATCGTCCATCTCGATGCCTGTCGTGGCATCGCCCCCGCGACGATTGCCAGCGCCCACACCCAGATGATCGAGGCTGGCGCCGAACTGGCCCAGACCCTGACCGATGTTCAACGCCTGCTGGACGCCTGATATGCCCCCCATCCTTACCAGCCAGCTCGACACCAGCGCCTGCAATTTACCTATGCAACTGGCGTTTGCCCGCCTGCGGGGAGCCTGATATGCCACCGATTCTTACCAGCCTGCTCGACACCGATGCCTACAAACTGCATATGCAGCAGGCGGTGTTCCATCGCTATCCGGATGCCGAGGTGGTAGCCGAGTTTCACAGCCGCAATGAAGAGGATCTGCTGCCCATGATGGGGCAGATCGAGGAGCAACTGCGCCTCGCCGGTTCCCTGCGACTGACCAGGCCAGAGCTCGATTTTCTGGCCGAGCGCCCCTTCTTCACCCCTGACTACCTCGACCACCTGCGCCGCAAGCCGCTCGATGCCTCCCTGCTCAAGGTGTTCGAGCAGGATGGCCGCATCAATGTGCGGGTCGAGGGGCACTGGCAGGATGTGATCCTGTGGGAGATCCCGGTGCTCGCCATCATCAGCGAGATGCGCAACCGCTTCCGCTATCCCCAGTTCGGCGTCAGCCATGCGCTGGAGCGGCTCGATCAGAAGATCGACAAGCTGGAGAAGGAGCTGAGCAGCGACGAGATGAGCGAGTTCAACCTCATCGACTTCGGCACCCGCCGCCGCTTCTCTCACGCGGTACAGGATGCGGTAGTGGGTCGCCTCAAGGAGCGGCTGCCGGCGTTTCGCGGCACCAGCAACTACATGCTGGCCCAGAAGTACAAGCTGCCCGCGGTCGGCACCCAGGCCCATGAGTGGTTCCAGGCGCACCAGCAGCTCGGCTTCCCGCTGGAGCACAGCCAGCGCGCTGCCCTCACCAGCTGGCTGGACGAGTTCACCGACCATCTCGGTATCGCCCTGACCGACTGCATCACCATGGATGCCTTCCTGCGGGACTTCGACTTCGAGCTGGCCAGCAGCTATCAGGGCTTGCGTCACGACTCCGGCGATCCAGTGGTGTGGGGCGAGAAAGCGCTCAGCCACTATCAGCGGCTCGGCATCGACCCAACCGACAAGACCCTGGTCTTCTCCGACGGGCTCAACCTCGACAAGGCGGTGCAGCTGTTCCGCCACTTCCGCGGCCGCATCAACACCAGCTTCGGCATCGGCACCAAGCTCACCTGCGATCTGCCCGGTGTCAGCCCGATGAACATTGTCTTCAAGCTGATCGAGTGCAATGGCGGCCCGGTTGCCAAGATCTCCGACAGCCCGGGCAAGACCCTCTGTCGGGATGCGGAGTTTATCCGCAACCTCAAACAGGCGTTCCACGTCGGGGTCTGATCTTTCCGAACACCAGAAAACAAAAAGCCCGCCGGTTCACACCGGCGGGCTTTTTTATCGACTCAAGAGTGGTCAGTCTTTCTTGGCCAGCAGGAACTGCACCAGCTTGTTGAACTGCTCTTGAGAGGTGATGGATTCAATCTTCACCATGTACTTGCCGTTCACCAGGAAGGCCGGTACACCGCGAATGTTGTAGCTCTCGGTGTTGCGATCGAACTGGGAGACCATGCCGGAGACGGCGAAGCTGTCGACGGCACCGTCGAACTCTTCAGCCGGTACGCCGTTATCCACGAAGATCTTCTTCACATCGTCACGGCTCATAGGCGGCTGACGCTGGGTGTGGATCTTGGTGAAGATGGCCGGAGTCAGCTTGGCTTCGGCGTTGAGCAGGCTGGCAACGGCATAGGCACGCTGCATCTCGGGGCCCATCTCGCGGCCGAGGAAGGCAACCGGGTTCTTCTTGAGGGGCACACCCTCTGGCAACCCGGCCTTCAACTGTTCAACGATTGGTTCGAAGGTAGCGCAGTGCGGGCAGTAGTAGGAGAAGAACTCCATCACTTCCGGCTGGGCACTGCCAGTCTGTTTGACCACATCGTAGTTGACGCCTTCCTTGAACTCGGGGGCGGCGTGAACCATGGGGATCATCAGCATGGCAGCAAGGAAAAATAGAACTTTTTTCATGATGTTTCCTGTTAAGGGATCACTGTGAGGCACGCCCGGCGAACCGAAGCAGTGCCAAGCCTATTGTTTCGCCATGCTGACGTCAATGGTCAGGGCCGGAGATCGAGTCCCGCTTGACGCGCAAGATCCCTTCCATTTCACCAGTTTGGCATCAGGGTCAACGGCGGCGCCTTGAGTGCTTCCAGCTGATCGTGCCAAAGGTGGGGCTATCTGCTGGCCGTCGGATAAGTTACCACCCAGGCATCAGGCTCAGCGGCGGTGCCTTCAATGCGTCTAGCTGATCATGCAGGGTCGCAATCTGCTGGCGCCAATAGTGATCGGTATTGAACCAGGGGAAGTGACGGGGGAAGGCGGGATCTTCCCAGCGCCGCGCCAGCCACGCCATGTAGTGAACGATGCGCATCGCCCGCAGCGGCTCGATCAGCGCCAGCTCCCGCGAGTCGAACTCCATAAACTCCTCGTAGCCCGCCAGCAGGGTATCGAGCTGGATCTGCTGCTCGTGGCGCTCGCCGCTCAGCATCATCCAGAGATCCTGAATCGCGGGGCCGGTGCGGCAGTCATCGAGGTCGACAAACATGGGGCCATCGCGCCACAGGATGTTGCCCGGGTGGCAGTCGCCATGCAGGGAGATCTGCGCCACATCCAGGGTCATAGCATCGCTGACATGTTTAATCAGCTCGTCCAGCACCCCGAAGAATTGCTTCGCCAGCCCGCTTGGCAGCCATTCGCCAGACGCCAGCAGCTGACGCGGTTCGTGCAGCATGCTCTCCACATCGAGCCGTACCCGATGATGAAACGGCTTGCTGGCGCCGATCTGATGAATGCGGCCGAGGAAACGCCCCACCCACTCCAGCTGATCGAGGTTATCCACCTCGAACTGGCGGCCACCGACGCTCTGCCAGATGGCAAAGGGGTAGCCCTCGTGCTCCAGCAGGGTCTCGCCCGCGAAGGCGAGCGGCGCGGCGACCGGGATCTCAGCCTCTGCAAGGCGGGTGGCAAACTCGTGCTCCTCGAGGATCTGGGCCCGGCTCCAGCGGCCGGGACGGTAGAACTTCACCACATAGCGGCGACGATCCTCATCCTGAAACTGATAGACCCGGTTTTCGTAACTGTTGAGTTCGATAAGGCCGGAGTCGAGCCGCAGGCCGCTGAGATCGAGCGCATCCATGATGAGGTCGGGATTGAGGTCGGAATAGTTGAAACGCATGTCATCCACCATAAGAAAGGGGCGCCGTTGCGCCCCATTCTATCACTACTGCCCGGTATTGCCGTGCTCGCTGGTGACCGGACTGTTGCCACGCCCGGCCCGCAATCACGCGCAGTTACAACCGGCTGATAAACTTGCTGCCCTGGCGCAGGTTGCCCTTGCTGTCATCGGGCGCCGCCCCTTCCCGTTTCAGCACGAACTGGATATCCAGCGCCGGCCGCTTCAGGTTGTAGGGATCGACCGCCAGACTGACCGGCAGGGTGTAGATCTCGCCCGCCTTCAGGGTCACTTCACGAGGGCCGAACCACTGATACTCGGGCAAGCCCTCCACATCCAGCTGGTAGGTCTGGGACTGCAGGGTCTTGTTGAGGATCTTGAGGGTGTAGGTGTTCTCAATCAGCCCCTCGCTATTTTCGCGGAACAACTGGTTGCGATCCCGCAGGATATCGAGCCCCATCGGCATGATGGACATGGCGTTGTAGACAAAGACCCCCAGCATCACCGCCATCACCAGCCCGTAACCAATCAGCTTGGGCCGCGCCACATGAGTGGAGTCGTTGGCCAGCTTGTGCTCGGTGGTGTAGCTGATGAGCCCTTTCGGGTAGCCCATCCGCTCCATGGTCTGGTCGCAGGCATCAACGCAGGCACCGCAGTTGATGCACTCATACTGCAGGCCGTCACGGATATCGATACCGGTCGGGCAGACCTGCACGCAGAGATCACAGTCGATACAGTCACCCAGCCCCATCGCCTTGGGATCCGCCTTGCGGGAGCGGGCGCCACGGGTCTCGCCCCGCTTGGTGTCATAGCCGACGATGAAGGTGTCCTTGTCGAACATGGCGGACTGGAAGCGGGCATAGGGGCACATGTGGATACACATGATGGCACGCATCCAGCCAGCGTTGCCGTAGGTAATGATGGTGAAGAAGATCACCCAGAACAGCACCCATCCGCTGGCCTGCAGAGTGAAGAGGTCCGGCACCAGTTCAGTCACATCCTGGAAGTAGGCGACGAAGGTCAGGCCGGTCACCAGCGAGATCGCCAGCCAGGCCAGATGCTTGGCCCCTTTGCGAGCCAGCTTCTCGCCGCTCCAGGGCGCCTCGTCCAGCTTGCGCCGCTTGTTGGCGGGCCCCTCCAGCTTCTCTTCAAACCAGATAAACATGAAGGTCCAGACCGTCTGCGGGCAGAGATAGCCACACCAGACCCGGCCAAGGAAGGTAGTAAGGAAAAAGAGACCGAAGGCGGCGATCATGAAGAGCCAGGCGAGCAGGGTCAGATCCTGCGGCCAGATAGTGGCGCCAAAGATATGGAACTGCTGGTGACCGAGGTCGAACAGCACCGCCTGTCGCCCGTCGTAACGCAGCCAGGGCAGCAGCACGAACAGCGCCACAAAGAACCAGCCCATGGCCTTGCGCATCCGCTGCCAATACCCTTTCTGGGCCCGCACATAGATGCGGTTGCCAGGGTTGAATCTGTCGTCGCTGGCTTTGAACGTATTGGGGTTGAAGGTCCCGGTTACGCCCTTGTCGGTGACGTCCTTGATATCGATTTTATCGTAGTCGGCCATTGCAAGACATCGCTCCCTTAATTGTTATGGCGCGGATTATATCTTAAACGACCTGATAACAGCGTGGATTAGATGTATCTAATGTTGGCGTTGGATCGCAAATTTCATTAACAAAAAAGGCGTTTCGCCTGTTGACGAAACGCCTTTTTTAGATTCCATTGAAGCCTTGCTGATGCGGCCGGCTAAATGGCTTATTTGATACCGCGCGCCTTGAGCAGCGCCTCTTTGAAATCGGGTACATGATCCTTGGCCAGCCCCGGAATCATCGCCTGCTTGTCGGACTCTCGCATCTTGAGGTGATAGATCAGCACGTCGTCGGTCAGCTCGGACAGGGGGCCTTCAAATCCCGCTTCGTTGGCCAGTTTGGCAACAAACTGCACCAGGTTGAGATCCTGATCCTTGATCCAGGCAGGCTGCAACAGCTCCAGCAGCTCTTCGATACGATGACATTGCATAGACAACCTCTTTATTCTGTCATGTGTTAACTCAGGCAACCTTACCCATCAAGGCTACTTCAACTCGATCCCGCCCATTATGCTTGGCCTGATAGAGGGCCGCATCCGCTTTTTGGATCAAATCGGCGATTCTCATGCTGTTATCCGGTATCAGGGTCGCAACACCAAAGCTACATGTGACCCGACCGGAGACCAATGATTTCTGATGGGGAATGGCCAGCTCCTTGAGGGCCTGTCGCACATTGTCGGCCACCTGCAGCGCCCCCTGCATGCCGGTACAGGGCAACAGCAAGGCGAACTCCTCGCCGCCGTAACGGGCCGCCAGATCGTCCTCGCGCCGCTCCACCTCGGCCAGCAAGCCCGCCACCTGTTGCAGGCAGTCATCCCCCAGCTGATGGCCGTAGAGATCGTTGAACTGCTTGAAGTAATCCACATCCACCAGTACCAGCGACAACGGCGCCCGGGCGCGATGACAGCGCCGCCAAGCCCGCTCCAGAGAGTCGTCGAGATGGGCGCGGTTGGCGATGCCGGTCAGGCCGTCGAGGCGGGATGTGAGACGCAAATGCTCAGAGACCGCCTTCAGTTCGGCCACCAGTTCGGCGTTGGAGAAACGGTGGTGGAGCGAGGCGATCTGATCTCGCCGCATCCGGCGCAACAGGGTCGGCAGAAAGACAAACAGATAGCCCGCCAGCATGCAGGAGACGATCCGCTCCTGCTCGTTACCGTTGCCCAGCTCGAACAGCATCGCCATGCCCAGCGGCAGGGCGGAACCATAGAGCGTGCGGCGGCTGCCAAACAGCATGATGGCGCTGCCGGTCAGAATGAGGCTGGAGAGCATCATCATGGCTGCCCGGTAGGTATCGGGCAGCTTGTCCATGTAGAGCAGCACCCCGAGGGCCCAGATGATGGAGGTGATGGTGGCTCCGATAAAGAGCTCCCGCTCCAGCACCGGCAGCGGTGTCTGTTGCAGGCAAGATCGCCGCCAGCGCAGGTGCCAACCCCGGCCCAGCAGCCACAGGAAGGTGCCTGCCATCCAACCAAGCGCTTCTGTGGCGGGCAAATAGTCGTGAAACAGCAGACTCCAGCCAAATGCCAACACGCCCAAACAGGGAAGGCTGAACGATGCGTGGGTATAGAGCTGGACCATAATGGCCTGCTTAACCTGGCGTGTCACACTCTGGGTCAACTGAGTACTCCTGTACAAGAGCCGAGCAGTCTACCACTACCCCCTGACTGGCAACAATAAAGCGCCTCTTATTAAGAGGTCAGTCAATCAGCGTCCTTTTTTCCTGCACTGGCAGGTGAGTTCTTGCTCACCCCTTCTCCAGTTCGTCGAGGATCGGGCACTCGGGATTATCATCCCCGTGGCAGCAGCAGACCAGCCCTTCCAGCGAGCTGAGCATGGCCTGCAGTCCTTTGATCCGAACGCGCAGATCGACGATCTTCTCCTGCGCCAGCTTCTTCACCTGGGCGCTGGTTCTGTGCTCGTCCCGATAGAGCGCCAGCAGCTCCTGACACTCCTCCAGATTGAAGCCGGTCTCCCGCGCCCGCTTGACGAAGCGCAGCTCGCGCAGAGCCGATTCGGTGTAGCTGCGGTAACCGTTGTCGCTGCGCACCGGCGCCGAAATGAGGCCGATGCTCTCGTAGTAGCGGATGGTCTTGGCGGTCAGTCCCGTCGCCTTGGCTACCTTGCTGATGTTCATGGATGACTCCTTAACGGTTCGATTCAGTGCTGACATTGTGGCTGACCTGGGCAAGTGCCCGCGGCTGCCAGCGTTTCAGTAACAGGGAATTGCTCAAAACTGTGATGCTACTCAGGGCCATGGCCGCCCCCGCCAGCTCGGGGCTCAGGTAGCCCAGCGCCGCCAGCGGAATGCCGATGATGTTGAACACGAAGGCCCAGAACAGATTCTGCTGGATGGTGCGCCAGGTCGCCGCCGAGATATCGATGGCATCGGCCACCAACCGCGGGTCGGATCGCATCAGGGTGATGGAAGCGGTCTCCATCGCCACGTCGGAGCCGGAGCCCATGGCGATCCCCACATCCGCCGCCGCCAGCGCCGGGGCGTCGTTCACCCCGTCCCCCACCATGGCCACCAGCCCGCGGGTTTGCGCCCGCAGCGCCGCGACCTTCTCCACCTTGCCAACTGGCAGCACGGAGTCGAAGGCCCCGTCCAGCCCCAACTTGGCTGCGATATGGGCCACCGGCGCCGGTGCATCGCCGCTCACCAGCCAGCTGGCGATGCCGCGCTGACGCAGGGTGGTGATGGCTTCAGGACTCTCGGGGCGCAGGGTATCAGCCAGCGCCGCGATGCCGGCGACCGTGCCATCAATGGCAACCCAAACCCGGGTCGCGCCGTCGGCGGCTTGTTCATCCTGTTTCGGCTGATCAATGCCGAGCTGGGTCAGCAGGGCGCCATTGCCGATGGCGACTGTGTGACCCGCTACCTGACCGACAATACCGGCACCGACCCGCACCTCCACTGCCTCCGGCTGGGGCAACGCCACTTCTGTGCCGACGGCCTCGCGCATGGCCAGCGCCAGCGGGTGTTCACTCGCCTGCTGCAAGGCGGCGGCGAGGCGCAGTTGCTCGTCGTTGCCGCTCCAGCTCGCCAGCACAGGCTTTCCTTGGGTCAAAGTGCCTGTCTTGTCGAAGATAAGCGCCTTGATGGCGTGGGCCTTCTGCAGGGTATCCACATCCTTAATCAGAATGCCGTGGCGCGCCGCCACCCCGGTACCGGTGACGATGGCCGCTGGTGTGGCCAGCCCCAGCGCACAGGGGCAGGCGATCACCAGCACCGCCACTGCTGCCAGCAGCGCCTGAGCAAAGTCGTTGCTGATGGCGTACCACACCAGCAGGGCGAACAGGGCGATGGCCATCACCACAGGTACGAACACGGCAGAGACCTTGTCCACCAGCTGTTGCAGCGGGGCCTTGCCCATCTGGGCACTCTCCACCAGTGCGATGATCTTGCTGAGGCTGGAATCCTCCCCCACGGTAGTGGCTTCAATTTCCAGCACGCCAGAGCGGTTGATGGCGCCACCCAGCACCTTGTCGCCAACACTGCGCGGCACTGGCAGGCTCTCGCCGGTGAGGATCGACTCGTCCAGCTCGCTGGCACCGCTCACGATTTTGCCATCCACCGGCACCCGCTCACCCACCAGCACACGCAGCCGATCGCCGCGCAACACCTCGTCGACGGCGACACTCTGCCAGCTCTCGCCACGCCAGACGGTGGCAGTTTCCGGCCGCAGCGCCATCAGTTCGCGAATGGCGGACTGGGTGCTGCGGCGGGCGCGCGCCTCCAGCAACTTGCCGAGGGAGATCAGGGTAATGATGATGGCGCTCGCCTCGAAGTAGAGCTTGCCGCTGGCGGCCATCCCCAGCGTCAACAGCAGATAGAGGCTGTAGAAGTAGGCGGCGCTGGTGCCGGTGGCCACCAGCACATCCATATTGGCCGCGCGGTTCTTGATGGCGAGCCAGGCACCGCGATAGAAACGGGCACCAATCCAGAACTGCACCGGGGTGGCGAGCAGCGGCTCCAGCCAGGCGGGCAGATGCCAGGGGAACAACCCGGCCATGGCCAGCATCCCCACCAGCAGCGGCAAGGTGAGCAAAGCCGAGACGATGACCCGGGTTTGCGCCTGACGGGCTGTGGCGGCCTCCTGCGCTTCCCGCTCCAGCAACTGCTGGCGGCGGCCGCTGACGGAACCTTGTGCCAGCTGGGCGCCGAAGCCGAGCGCTTCGATCTGTTCGCGCAAAGCGGCCGGGGTCTGCATCCCGGGTACCAGCACAATCCGGGCCTGTTCGATGGAGAAATTGACCTCGGCGGAGATAACGCCGGGCAGCGCCGCCAGCATCTTGTTCAGGCGGGCCGAGCAACCGGCGCAACTCATGCCGGTGATCTGAAACTGAATGGTCTCGCTGCCGTAGTCGTAACCCTGACTCTTGATACTGTCGAGCACCACAGGCAGGCGATCGGGACTGGTCAGCTCGATGGCGGCCTGCTCCAGCGCGAAGTTGACGGTGGCCGATACCCCGTCGAGTTTGTTGAGACTGGCCGCGATGCGGCTGGCACAGTTGGCGCAGCTCATGCCGCCAAGTGGCAACTGCAGATAAATGGGTGATTGAAGATGAGCGGTCATGTTGTTCCTCCCCGGAACCCGTCGGCACCACAAAACGCCGACTGGCAAACCCTAACCTTTACTGTAAGGGCAAGCTCAAGCCACATGATCCACTTTTTGCAGATGAAAAAAACGGCGCCCGCTTGCTGCCAGAGAGCAAACGGGCGCCGCATTCAGCTATTGCGCGGTGCGAGCGGAGCTCAGATACCGTACTGGGCGCGGTAAGCCTTCATGGCCGCCAGTTGCGCTGCCAGCTCCGGCTGTTCGGCCTGCTTCTCTTCCAGATAAGCGATGAGATCGCTCATCTGGATGATGGCGATGATGTGGGCGCCGTAGTCACGCTCCACCTCCTGAATGGCGGAGAGCTCGCCCTTGCCCTTCTCCTGACGGTCCAGCGCGATCAGCACGCCCGCCAGCGAGGCGCCGTTGGCCTGGATCAGATCCATGGATTCGCGGATGGCGGTGCCGGCGGTGATGACGTCGTCCACCAGCATGATGCGCCCCTTGAGCGGGCTGCCCACCAGATTGCCACCCTCGCCGTGATCCTTGGCCTCCTTGCGGTTGAAGCACCAGGGCACATCCACATCGTGTTGCTCCACCAGCTGTACCGCGGTCGCGGAGGCGATGGGGATCCCCTTGTAGGCCGGGCCAAACAGCACATCAAACTCGATACCGGCATCCATCAGGGCAGCGGCATAGAAGCGGCCGAGACGGGCCAGATCGCGGCCGCTGTTGAACAGACCGGCGTTGAAGAAGTAGGGGCTTTTACGACCGGATTTCAGGGTAAATTCACCGAATTTGAGGACCTGTTTCTCCAGGGCGAACTCGATAAATTGACGCTGGTAGGCTTTCATTCTGGCTCCTTGCTTGGCTTGTCGTTTACTTGCGTGGGGGTATAAAAAAACGCGGTCAATGCCGCGTTTTTTAAAATTATGAAAGTGACTGCTTCTGCAGCGCAACGATCTCGGCGATGCCGCCCTTGGCGAGCGCCAGCATCTCCAGCAGCTCCTCATGGGTGAAGGGTTCGGCCTCCGCGGTGCCCTGCACCTCGATGATGCGACCATCTTCGGTCATCACCACGTTCATGTCGGTCTCGGCGGCGGAGTCTTCGATGTACTCCAGATCGCAGATGGCTTCGCCCTGATACATGCCGACGGAAACGGCGGCGATCATCTGCTTGAGCGGGCTCTGCTTGATCATGCCCTTCTCGACCATCCAGTTCAGGGCATCCACCAGCGCCACGCAGGCACCGGTAATGGCGGCGGTGCGGGTGCCGCCATCGGCCTGCAGCACATCACAGTCAACTGTGATGGAGTGCTCGCCCAGCGCGGTCAGGTCCACCGCCGCGCGCAGGGAGCGGGCGATCAGACGGGAGATCTCCAGGGTGCGGCCACTCTGCTTGCCGGAGGCCGCTTCGCGGTTCATCCGAGAGTGGGTGGAGCGCGGCAGCATGCCGTATTCAGCAGTGACCCAACCCTGATTCTTCCCTTTCAGGAAGCGCGGCACGCTGGTGTCAACGCTGGCGGTGCAGAGCACGCGAGTGTTACCGAACTCCACCAGCACTGAGCCTTCTGCATGTTTGGTGAAATTGCGGGTAATGGTAACCGGGCGAAGTTGCGCGGCACTGCGATCGCTGGGACGTGACATGGAACGGACCTCTGGGCTGGCTCAAATTGGCGAAGGAGTATAAGCGATTGCTACTCAAATATCAGCCGCTAAAACCACGGCATCGGCTGACGAGCAGGGCCGGGCTGAGTATACTGGCCGCACACTTCATCAAGCCCGGAACAATCAATGATTCACAGCATGACCGCCTACGCCCGCAAGGAATTCAAGGGCGACTGGGGCACAGCCGTTTGGGAAATTCGTTCGGTAAACCAGCGCTATCTGGAAACCTACATTCGCCTGCCGGAGCAACTGCGCAGCCTGGAACCGGTTCTGCGTGAGCGTTTCCGCGCCAAGCTGCAGCGCGGCAAGGTGGAGTGCAACCTGCGTTTCGAAGCCGCTCAGGCCGCTGCCAGCCAGTTGCACATTAATGAAGAGCTGGCCAAGCTCATCATCGACAGCGCCACGTGGGTAATGAAAGAGGCGGGCCAGGGCCAGCTCAACCCAGTCGACGTGCTGCGCTGGCCGGGTGTCATGGCTGCCGCCGAACAGGACATGGATGCGGTCGCCACCGAGCTGCTCGGCGGTTTTGACCAGACCATGGAAGATTTCCTCGCCTCCCGCGCCAGCGAGGGGGCCAACCTCAAAGCGCTGATCGAGCAGCGTCTGGCCGGTATTCAGGTAGAGGTGAAGAAGGTGCGCGAGCACCTGCCGCAGATCATCGAATGGCAGCGCCAGAAGCTCACCGACCGGCTGGCCGAAGCCAAGGTGGAGCTGGATCCGGCCCGTATCGAGCAGGAGATCGTGCTGCTGGCCCAGAAGATCGACGTGGCCGAAGAGCTGGATCGTCTGGAGATGCACATCAGCGAAACCAACAAGATCATGAAAAAGGGTGGCGCCTGTGGCCGTCGCCTCGACTTTATGATGCAGGAGTTCAACCGCGAGTCGAACACGCTTGGCTCCAAGTCGATCAACGCCGAAGTGACCCAGTCCGCCGTCGAGCTGAAAGTCCTCATCGAGCAGATGCGCGAGCAGATCCAGAACATCGAGTGATCGATTAACCCTCGCTTGCCAATAAAAAGAGCCCCTGATTTCTCAAGGGCTCTTTTTTTATGACTACGGCTGAAGCAGTAGAGGCAGCTTCTTAGTCGGGGTGGTGGTCGGCTCGCTGCACTGCAGCCTCGGCAGGCGACCTGGGCTGCATGATGATCAGTGCCATTACCCCCAGGATCACCGCCAGCATCACCGAGCCAAAGCGGATCATGCCATCGCTCAGCGCATCGATGCTGGTCGAGGTGATCGAGTAGAACACCAGCACGACATAGCTTGAATAGAGCAGCTGGATCGAGTTGTAGCTGGCCTTTTTCTCGACCGCATGGATCCCCATCAGCAGAGCGCACACCAGGGTGACCCCCAGCTGGCCAATCAGGTTGGTTTGAAACACGCACATGATCAGGGGCGGCACCGAGTAGAGCACGCTGGCATAGGTGGTCAGCAACCGCCTGATACCGTAGTCGTGCCCCAGCGCCGGATTGGGATCCTTGATAATCAGCGCGACCACGATGGCAATGATGGTGCTCTGCTCCAGATCGAGAGTGATGCCGACACAGAGAGTAGTCAGCACCAGCACCGCCTTGAACAGAGTGTGCCAATCCTGATGAGGCGTTTTGCCTGCACTGCTGGCTGCAGCAGCGGCATCCGTTAACGGCTCACCACCCGGGAAGATGAAATAGGCCAGATACGCGGTAAACCCTGCTACGAAGATGTTCTTCAACAGCGCCAGCGGTATCTGGTCGACCGAAATCCCCTTCTGTTTGACGAACACCGCAATCATGGCCGTCGCCACGATGAGCAGGATTGCTATCAGGTCCTGCGCGTTTTTTCGGGTGCGATCCATGCACCAGTAGAATACGCCCAGCAACGCGAGGTAATAGACATGGGGGTAATCGAGCAACAAGGTTGCCAACCATGCCTGTACCCAGGAGGTCAGATACAAGACCCCAGCCATCAGAAACACCATGATGAGCGGCGGCGGATTGTGAGTGGTGGTGAGAAATACCGCGCACATGGCTGGCGCCAGCAGCGGCAAATCCGTACCAAACACAAATTGCCAAAACAGCAGTAGCACCGGAAACAGCGCTACCCGCAGCAGGGCGTTGGCAGAACTATGAAACATAGCTTATGTAGCTCCATGCCCATATCCAGATGTCGGCCAGCCGCTCACCCAGATAGGACTCTCCCGGGTAGAAGGCGACGACAGCACGACCACCAAAGCGCGGGTTCACGCCGGGCGGAAGATCATCAAACTGGATATTGACCGGGAAACGCTGGGCACTCGGCTGGGAGGTAGGGGAGTCCAGCAACCCGGTGCCGGCATTGGCCTGCAAGCTGCCATTGCCACTGCTGCCAAAGCCGATGGAAGTGATCTTACCGGTGAAGACCTTACCCGGATAAGCATCAAATACCACCTTGACGGCGTCATCCCGCTTCAAATAGGCCAGTGAGTTCTCCCGCACCATGGCGGTCAGCCAGAGTTTATCGGTATTGATGAACGTCAGCAGCGGCTGGCCCGCGCTGGCATAGTTGCCTTTGGCCAGCGCCAGATTGGTGATGACGCCATTGGCAGGTGCCTTCAGCTCGGTATGTTCGAGATTGAGGCGGGCCTGGGCACGCTTGTTGAGCACGGCCTGAATCTCGGGGTTCTCTTCACCGCGCGGGCCAATCTCAAAACGGGCCTTTTCCAGCGCAGAGACCGTTTGCGCCAGATTGGCCTCGGCAGTTTGCAGCTGGGTCAGGCTGTCATCCATCGCTGCACGGCTGATGGTGCCCTTTTTCAGCAGGGCCCGGTAACGCTCCACCTGCAATCTGGCGTTATTGGCCGCAGCGCGGGCGGAAGCCTCATTGGCTTTCGCAACCTTGATGGAGGCAGAGTCGGCCTGATAGGACTGGGCAGCCTGTTGCAGCGCCAACTCGGTCGCCTTCTCCTCCAGCTCAAACGGCGCTTTCTCGATAGTGACCAGCAGCTGCCCTTTCGACACCTCATCGTTATTGGCAGCATGGATGCTGTCCACCGGGCCGGATACCTGCGGAGCAAGACGGATCACCTCGCCATTGACCCTTCCCATATCGGTCATGGGGGTCACCCGATCGGCCCACAGGCTATAAATCCAGAGAATAAAAACCGCCAGGAAAATACCATAAGTCAGCGAACGGGCCTGCTTGGTCTTGTCCTGTGCGGCAACCACGGTAGCGGCCGTTTTCTCGGTTGCCGCGCTCTTCGGATCACTCATGAGGGTTATTCCTTTTCTGAAATAAATGGGGAGACAGAATCAATCCAGAAGGCTGACTTTCTTGAAGATCAGATTCTGCTTGGTGCGATATTCAATAAACAGGGTGATAACAAACGCAAATCCACCGACCAGGATGGCGGCCCATAAGCTGGAGACGGCCATCTCACCCATGTATTTGGTCCAGATCACCGCCAGCGCCACAAACCAGCCGAACAGGGCGGCACACTGGGTAATCGCGATAGGCAACATGGTACGCAAGAAGGAGGGATTGAAGCTGCTTTGCAGCGCAGGACGAGCCTTGTGCAGATGGCTGACGAACAGCTTTGCGGTGATCAGCGACAGTATGATCCCCAGACCGAAGGTCAGGGATACCGCTTGTCCCCACACCGATGTCTGCTCGTGGGCAATGGCATTGACCGACAAGGGAACAGCATCGACCCCCTTGAAATGCCAGTGTGCAATCAAGCCGTTGATCACACCGTTAATCAAGCCTGCGACAAGAGAGTCCTGAAGCCGGATATCTGGTTTTGACATTAATTAACTTCCTCATTACTGAATACAAAAATGGCTACAAATGCGAAGAGCCGGCTAGAGCTATCATCTCCCAGCCGCTCAAACTGACTGTTGATAATACTCGTTTCTTTCGGATCCTGTTATGTCAGTACACAGCCTACATTAACTCGGATGGCTCAAGTTTCTCCCCTGCTAACCTCCTGCTTACCCGCTATATAGGATAAATCTTAAATACTGCCTATAGCGTGTAAACAACATTTACCCGCCACAACAGGTAAAACTTGATGTACCTGCCATAGCGTGTAAATTGGAAGAATGCACGCTACCAGGTTGTCGAATCATGAAAGTAACCAGCACCAAGCAGCTGAGCGCCTGTATCAAGGATGCCAGGCTTTCTCAAAAGCTCTCTCAAGGCAAAGTGGCCGAGAAAGTGGGGATTAGGCAAGACACAGTCTCCAGCTTCGAGCTCAATCCTGAGTCCACCAAGCTCGAGACCCTGTTCAAGATCCTCGCAGCACTCGAATTGTCACTGGACATCAAACCCCGCAATGAGTCATCCGATAGTCCGGCATCGGGCTGGAAGGAGGAGTGGTAATGGCCAATCTGGCTGTCTACATGAACGGCTATCGGGTAGGCACATTCACCAAAACTACCAGCGGCGCTCATCAGTTTCAGTACCATGAGTCATGGCTAGCACAACCGGGCAGCCGTCCGATCTCACTCTCCATGCCATTGCGCCATCAGGCCTACCGGGGCGATGAAGCCTATAACTTCTTCGACAACCTGCTGCCAGATAATACAGAGGTGAGGAACAGGGTTGTAGCACGCTATCAAGCGGCTTCAACCCAGCCTTTCGATCTGCTCAGTTGCATTGGCCAGGATAGCGTAGGGGCATTACAGCTGGTTACCGATGGGCACGACGTTCCAGATGTCAGGCGAATCGACTACAAGGCACTTTCCGATGATGAACTCGAGCAGATCCTGACCAGCTACAAATCAGGAATCCCTTTGGGGATGATCAGGGAGCAAGAGGAGTTCCGGATCTCTATCGCCGGGGCGCAAGAAAAGACTGCGCTGCTCTATCTCGATGGCCGTTGGTACTTGCCACTCAACGCAACGCCGACAACCCACATAATCAAACTCCCTATCGGCAAGATTGAAAGCCACTCCTACTCGATAGACCTCTCCCAGAGCGTAGAAAACGAATATCTCTGCACTCTGATTGCCAAGGAGTTTGGTCTACCCGTACCTCACTGCTTCATGATGCAGGTTGGCCAGGTCAAAGCACTGGCTGTGGAACGCTTCGACAGACGTTACGCTGCCGATCGCAGTTGGATCATGCGCCTTCCCCAAGAAGATTTCTGTCAGGTATTGAATGTTCCGTCAGCACGGAAATACGAGAGCCATGGAGGACCAGGGATCACTGACATCATGAAAACCTTGCTGGGCTCTGCGACACCAGAACAGGATCGCTACCTGTTCATGAAATCTCAGGTCCTGTTCTGGCTGCTAGCGGCCACCGATGGCCATGCAAAGAACTTCTCGGTCTTTATTGAACCGGAAGGGCGTTTTCGCCTGACCCCTTTTTACGACATCTTATCTGTCTATCCAGTGTTTGGCGGCCGAGGTCTACACCCACGCGATGCAAATATGGCCATGGGCCTGACTGCGACTAAGGGCAAGAAATATGCGATAGAGCAGATATATCCTCGCCATTTCTATCAGACTGCCAAAGCGGTTGGATTTGAAAAGGGGCAAATGGAAATGATCCTAAACGAAATGGCAAGTAGTCTGGATGAAGTGATCTCGGCCGTCCGTCAGCAGTTACCAGATACATTTCCCGTCCAGATTGCGGACTCGATTCTGGATGGACTCAGCACCAGAGCGCAGCGTTTAACTCTGTAGTCAACCAAGTGAAATGAAGCCTGGCCCGAGACAAAACATAAGCACCAACGATTGCCACCTCACATCCGGGCCCAGTTTCCCACTTTTCCCACCTCCACTTAGCCAGCGTGGGGATGGTTCAGCATAAACAGGGGGCTATCACCATTGCTTGGGTAGTACTTTGGGTAGTTTTTTCTTAAAAAAGAATAAAAATTAAATCATGCATATGATTTTTATAACTATTTACAGTCCAGCATGTAATCAGATCCAGAACATCGAATAGTTTTTTTGCTTGCCCCGGCAGCTCTTGAAGGCCCGGTATTACCTTGTGAATCGCAGGGTAGATACCGGGCTTTTTCCATCTTCCCGGTCACATAGAGGGGCGGATGTCGGTGACAACCGACATGCTGCGCCGGCTTGTTTGGTTCGAGGATGATGGCCCCCCGTTCGCAGCAAAGGGGCGTGTTGAGGCGCACACCATGGCGGCGGGGAACATAACTCAACAACGCAGGTTCATGTTGGGTAACCGGATACCCCCTACAGGAGATCTTCCAGCCGGGTTAACAGTGCTTTACGGCTATTGTTCACCACCACAAATCGCTTAAAGCGCTGGGCAAACGCGGGGCTATCGCCTTTGAGCTGATAGGCTTCCCACAACTGATGCACATAGCGTGATGCTGCATCGTAGCCACTGGCGCAACTGCGATCCGCCTGTTCTTGTGCCTGCTGCCAGGCGTGTTCGCGCTGCTGGTAGATAGCCGTCAATGCTTTCTCTTTTTCCGCTTTTTCAAGCGCCATTTTCTTTGCGCGCGCCTCGGCTTGCGCTTGCTGCAACTGGCGTTGCGCTTGTTCAATGTAAGGCGTAATCAGGTTGGGAGTTAACCAATAGTGATAGGCCGGGTCATGGTTGGCCGCGTCTTTGTGCGTCATCGCCAAGGCTTGATGACGGGTTAACTGGCCTTGTTCAAACAGCGTGCGTAATAGCGTCTGTTTCTCCGCGTCAGTGAGCTGATGGAACCAGCCATCAAACTGCAACTCGGCCTGTCTGGCAGGGTGACTGGGGTGTGCCTTCAGCACCAGCGCCAGTGCGTTAACCCAGGCCAGGGGAATATCATAAAGGGTGGCAAAAGCCTGCACCTCTTCACTGAGGTGCTCAAAATCGAAATGAATTAAAGGTACCCGGTCAATATCTTCATTAAACTCGCACTCTTTCAGCCACATCAAATAGACAAGACGCCAATCACCCTGAATCAAGGCAGTGCGCATAGCGGCTAAATGTTGGAAAAAGTCGTCCGCCTGTTCATCGTCAAAATATTCGCCGTACTCTTCGATGGAAAAAGTCAGCAATTGCCACTCATCGCTTTCCTCTACCTGAAGGCCATAGAGCGAAACGCCAAGTAACGCATCGGGGATCGTCCCGGCAGGCAGCTTGAGATAAGCATCAATGGAGCCCCAATCGGCATAGTAAAAACCGATATCGAAATAGTTCAACATCAGCTCGGCAGGGTCAGCCTTCAGGTCACTGTAGGTGTAATAGACCTGAAAAGTGGTCGTGCTAATCTCGGCGCGACTCGAGATGGCGCGGAGTGCCTGGCGGGCGTGAGGGGGCAGCGGCCCGTCCACACGCTCAAATTTGTAGTATTGATATTCGCTCACGATGACCTTGTTATCGGTTAAGAGTGAATTGAAAGGTGTGGTCGAATAAAGGTTGGATCGCAACCTTTCGGGCGACCGGCCCCGCGTTGCTAAAACGCCTCGGCTCAATCGTCACAAATCCCCAGTATTGTAAAAACCGCTCAATAAACCGTGACTCGATGATCATGGATAAGGTTTGTTCCGGCGAAAAGTAATGGTTGGTCGGGATGGCCGATAGCACATCGGGGAACGCCGTCAACACCTCTTGCTCCAACTCGGCGACACTGTGGTGTTGTTGCAGGCGCCACAGCATAAACACCCAAAACGTACGCACATCGACCTCGGGGGAATAGCGGTCAAGATAGGCCCAGTTATATTGGCTGACAGCAGCCGCCAGCATAGGTTTAAAAAAGGCTATGTCCCAATTACGTGTTGAAAGGCTAAGCTTGAAGTAGGCCATCACCTTGAGGTCTACCATCATGGATACCCCAGCCTT
>NZ_JBSTYP010000022.1:0-82384 GCF_054052405.1 Aeromonas aquatilis
CTGGAGCGTTACGGGAGGGGCGTGAATATCAAAGCATGTTTGCATGAGGCGCTGGGGCACCCCATGCAACACGTAATTGGGACATAGCCTTGTTTTTGCCCAGTGAACCTGTTGGCGAGCGAGCGGTGTGCTCAGGCTACTGCCACCAGCTTCTGCCCCTTCTGGTTGCTGTCCAGAATGAGGATGCTGGCCTTGGGGAAGAAGTTGAAGGTGGAGGCCGATGCCCAGGTGTAGGCGCCCATCACCTTGCCAACCACCAACTCGCCGATAGCCAGATCCGGCAGCATGATGCCATCGCGGATCACATCCACGCTGTCGCAGGTCGGGCCGGAGAGCACCGAGTTGTGTTGCTCGCCACTGGCATAAGGCGTGCTCACCGGATAGGTTACGTGGTCATAGAGCTGGCCGTTGTAGCTGCCGTAGAGACCGTCATCCAGGTAGTACCAGATCTTGTCGCCACGGTGGGCCTTGCCCATCACGCTGGATACCGAAGTCATGGCCGGTGCGCTGATAAAGCGGCCCGGTTCGGCAATCTTCTGCACGGTAGCGGGCAACTTGGCCAGCGCTTCGCGGATCGGTGCGCAGAAGCCGTCGATATCGAACTCGCCCCCTTCATAGTCGACCGGGAAACCGCCGCCGATATCCAGTACCCAGGGCTTGAGCCCGAGCGCCCAGGCCTGCTCCATGATCTCGCGGCAGGCGTCGATGGCCTGCACATGGCGACGGGCATGAGGTACCTGGGAGCCGACGTGGAACGACAGTCCCATCACCTTGATCCCCTTGGCGTGGGCCAGTTGCAGCAGCGGCAGCGCCTGCTCCGGAGTGCAGCCGAACTTCTTGGAGAGATCGACCTTGGTTTCGGGGTTCGGGAAGCTGACCCGCAGCAGCAGTTTCACTTCGTCCTTGTAGGGAATGAACTTCTCCAGCTCCAGCGGGTTGTCGTAGACAAACACGGTGCAGCCGAACTCGAGCGCATAACGGATATCGCTGTCGCGCTTGATGGGATGGGTATGAATGCAACGTCCCGGGCGAACTCCCTGACTGCGCACCAGATCCACTTCGCCATTGGTGGCCAGATCGAAACAGGCCCCCTCTTCCTTCAAGACAGAGACCACCGCCTCATGGGGCAGGGGTTTGAGTGCATAGTGCAATCGTACATCGGGCAGGGCGGCGGCCAGGGCCCGATACTGTTTGCGGACGGCTGCCTTGTCGAGCAGCAGCAGGGGGGAGCCGAATTGTTCAACCAGCTGACGGTAATCTTGTGCGACCACATCTTTTGCAACCAGGGCGTCGTTCATTCTCTTTTGGTCATCCTTAGGGGGCGTGATATGCCCAAGCCATATGCGATTGAACCGGCGACGGCCGGGTCAGGCGAGCGGTCCGGTGGGACCAACCGAACACAGTGCATAAATTGATGGCAAAGTGCTTGGTTATGCAGCGGATTATCGGCTTATTGATTCTGTGCGCAAGCATTTTGATTGGATATGTCGGCAAGATTTTCTTAGCGAAACGAGAGGGATCACTGTTCTCTATCCGCCATTTTTCCCGTTTGGGCCACATTTGATCCGTGAGAGCCTAACTTGTTGATAGTTAACTAACATTTAACATTCTTGCCGCGGTTCTGGCGGTCACTAAAAAAATATAAATGGGGGCGGCAAGTGCGAGACAGCTCACATTTTTTGGATTAACATGCCGACTTCCTAATCCAAACTAGTTCGGATGAAGGTAGCAGGAGAGCGATGGGCAACCATCCACCGAAGAAGTGAATCTTTCAGGTACCGGGCAACCGGTGTGGACTGCTACTGGACGATACTCTGGAGAGACCCGTTAAATCGGGCGCCGAAGGAGCAAGGCACCATGACTACCCGCAAGGGCAGGCTGGCGCCGGAAACTCTCAGGCAAAAGGACAGAGGGGATGGGATGGTTGTACCTAGGCTTGGAACTGTTCACGATCTGTAACGAGAGGTCGTCAGCAAGGTAAAGAGCAGCGCAGGAACCGGAGCGTATAGACATACGTGAGCTTCTCGGTTCCACATAAGCGAGTCGCGCATGAGCCTTGATCACGGCCTCGCAGTAAGAGTGTGAACACGTTCTTGGCCTGCATCCGGTCGCCTTTGGCCGATCGCGACACCTATGGGAAGATCATCCTTCTCCTCCTTAATTTCTGTTTCTTAAGGAGGATGCATGTCATCAATTCAATCGGCGTTAACCGCCATCGATAGCTTTATCTGGGGGCCGCCCCTGCTGATCCTGCTGGTCGGGACCGGTATCTATCTCACCCTGCGTCTGGGTCTGCTTCAGGTAGTGCGCTTGCCGCTCGCTCTGCGGCTGGTCTTTGGCCGCGATCAGGGGCAGGGCAAGCAGGGGGATGTATCCAGCTTCGGCGCCCTCTGTACCGCGCTTTCAGCCACTATCGGCACCGGCAACATCGTCGGGGTCGCCACCGCCATCAAGCTCGGCGGCCCCGGTGCCCTGTTCTGGATGTGGATGGCAGCGCTGTTTGGCATGGCTACCAAGTACGCCGAGTGTCTGCTGGCGGTCAAATATCGCGAGCAGGATGCCAACGGCCAGATGGCGGGCGGCCCCATGTACTATCTGGAGAAGGGGCTCGGTTCCAAGCCGCTCGCCAAGCTGTTTGCCCTGTTCGGCATCGGCGTCGCCTTCTTCGGGATCGGTACCTTCCCGCAGGTTAACGCCATCAGTGACGCCATGAGCCTCTCCTTCTCGGTGCCCCGTGAAGCGACTGCCGTGGTGCTGACCCTGATCGTGGCGCTGGTGACCCTGGGGGGCATCCAGTCCATCTCCAGCGTGTCGAGCAAGGTGGTGCCCTTCATGGCCATCTTCTACATCGTCGCCTGTCTGGGCGTGCTGGTGAACAATGCCAGTGCCCTGCCGGAGGCGATAGCCCTGGTGATCGGTAGTGCCTTCACCGGCCATGCGGCGACCGGTGGCTTCGTCGGTGCCAGCATCATGCTGGCCATTCAGTCCGGGGTGGCGCGCGGGGTCTTCTCCAACGAGTCAGGGTTGGGCTCGGCCCCCATCGCGGCGGCGGCGGCCAAGACCGACTCTTGCGTGGAGCAGGGGCTGGTCTCCATGACCGGTACCTTCATCGACACCATCATCATCTGCACCATGACCGGCCTGACCCTGGTGGTGACCGGCGTGTGGAGCGGCGATGCAAGCGGCGCGGCCATGACCAGTCTGGCCTTTGCCCAGGGGCTAGATGCCCATGTTGGCCAGTATCTGGTGAGCATTGGCCTGCTGTTCTTCGCCTTTACCACCATCCTTGGCTGGAACTACTACGGCGAGCGCTGCACCGAGTACCTGTTCGGGGTGAAGGCAATCAAGCCCTATCGTCTGGTCTATCTGGCGCTGGTGGCGAGCGGTGCTTTCCTCCATCTGGACATGATTTGGCTCCTGGCCGATATCGTTAACGGCCTGATGGCGGTGCCCAACCTCATCGGCCTGATTGGCCTGCGCCATGTGGTGATTGCCGAGACCCGCGCCTACTTTAGCCGGGATCTGGATAGCGAAGCCGAGCCGGAGCCGCAGACGGCCTGAACGCCTCAGCCCGTTTCACGCTCCCCTTGAAATGAACAAGCCACGACTCCGGTCGTGGCTTTTTTGTGCGCTATCTCTGGATGGGCACTTTCCCTCTCCCTTAGGGATAAGGTCAGGACGAGGGGGATAGCCCCTCGCTCAGCAGGCTATCCAGACGTGCTCGCACTTTCTCTACCAGTGCCTGATCGCTACCGCGCCAATCGATGCAGCTTGCCAGCGTGGTGGAGGTTCCCGCCATAAAACGCAGCTCGCCGCCCGCCAATTCGTAGAAGCGGCTCGCCATCCTGGTTCCCTCATCCACATCACCCGCCACCAGCAGCATGGCTTGTGCCAGCACGGCACCCTGGTGATCCTGCCCCGGCGCCAGCCAGCGCTGGGCAGTGCCGGTGATCTTGCGTCCCCCGATCACCAGATTGTACTGACCATCGCAAAAAGAGCCGGGCACGAAGTCATAGCTTCCCTCAAGGCCGAACTCCGCCAGCAGGGTCAGCAGCGGCGCCCCCAGCAGCCGGTAGTAGTGGGCGAGCTCTGTGGTGGTGCGAGGCAGCAGCAGGGATAGGTTGAGGATCCCCGCCCCGTGGGGCACGGCGGTGCCACCGCTGTCGCGCACATGTACCGGCCAACCTTCAGCTGCAAGTTGCTGGCAGGCGGCTTCGTAATGGGGGAGGCGGGTATCCTTGCGAGTGACAATCAGGCATTGGGGCGCCTGCCACAGGTGAGCGCGGGGCTGGCCGTCATGGGCACAGTCGCGCAGCCAGCACTGCTCTTGCGCCAGTATCTGTGCGGGTGAAGCGGTATTGGAGAGGGGGGAGAGCAGGCGATAGGGCATGGCGGCATCCTCAAAAAAAGGCTGCCCAGCACACTACCCGTGGCGACTGGCAAGGTAAAGCCCCGCAGTGCGGGGCTGTTGGCTATCGGTAGGCGATCTCTTAGGAGTGACGCGCTTCGCGCTTGGGCAGCAGCAGGTTGAGCACGATGGCGGTGATGCCACCGGTGGCGACGCCATAGGAGAGCACGCTCTTGGCCAGCTCCGGCAGGTGTTGCAGCACTTCTGGCACCTGCGCGACCCCGAGGCCCATGGCCAGCGACACCGCCAGGATCATCAGGGCGCGGCGATCCAGCTCCTCGCGGGCAATGATGCGCACGCCAGCGGCGGCGATGGTGCCGAACATGACGATGGTGGCGCCCCCCAGCACGGGCTCGGGGATCTGCTGCACCAGACTGGCGACCGCCGGGAACAGGCCGAGCAGCGCCAGCATGGCGGCGATAAAGAGCCCGACATGACGGCTGGCGACGCCGGTCAGCTGAATAACGCCGTTATTCTGGGCGAAGGTGGACATGGGGAAGGTGGAGAAAACCGCCGCCAGCATGGAGTTGGCACCATCAGCCAGCACGCCGCCCTTGATCCGTTCCATATAGACAGGCCCTTCCAGTGGCTCGCCGGAGATATCCGAGGTGGCGGTCATGTCGCCGATCGCTTCGAGCGCCGTCACCACGAAGATGATGGCGAGCGGCACGAACAGCTGCCAGTCAAAGCCGAGGCCGTAGTGAAGCGGAATGGGCACCATCACCAGCGGGCCGTCGAAGGTGGGGGCGCTCACTTTGCCCAACAGCAGGGCCACGGCATAGCCCGCCAGCATGGAGATCATGATGGCGGAGAGGCGCAACCAGGGGTTGCGACTGCGTTGCAGCAACACGATAAGGCCGAGCACCAGCAGGGAGAGGAAGAGGTTGGTGTGGCTGGCGAAGCTGCCATCAGAGAGGGCTGCATAGCCGCCGCCCATGCTGATCAGGCCCACCTTGATCAGGGTCAGGCCGATCAGCAGCACCACTATACCGGTCACCAGCGGGGTGATGATCCGTTTCACCAGATGGAGGAAGCGGCTCATCACCACGATAGTGAGTGCGGCAACCATCATGGTGCCGAACAATGTGCCCAGCAGATCCTCGGTGGGCATGGTCGCCTGTTTGAGGGCGAGACCGGAGGCGATGATGGGGCCGAGGAAGTTGAAGCTGGTACCTTGCACCGAGAGCAGGCCGGAACCGATGGGGCCGAATCGGCGGGTTTGAATGAAGGAGGCGATGCCGGACATGACCAGCGACATGGAGACGATATAACGGGTGTCGGCGGCAGGGAGGCCGAGGGCATTGGCAATAATCAGGGGCGGGGTAATGATGGCGACAAACATGGCGAGCATATGCTGCAGGGCGGCGAACAGCGTCTGGGGCAGAGGGGGGACATCCTCTATGCCATAGACCAGTTCGCTATGGGCTCGCCTGGGTGGATGTGCCTCTCGATTGGCGCGTGTGACAGCAGCCTGTTCCATAAGTACCTCGAATTGTGTGGGGAGGGGGAGAAAATTGGGCGCTATTGTAGTGATTGAAATGAGACTGACCAGCGCTAATTATGCAAAAAAAGGTTTATTTTTTGATAGGTTGAAACGTTTGCGTGTTGCGATTATCATCTGTCGGTTTGTGTGATCTCCCTCTCTTTTTTATTCCCGCCACTAATGACAATTTTACCACTTTATAGGTGTAGAATGTTCATTCGACCTTGAAGTGGAGGGTATGGATGCTCAAGTTGTCAGAGTTCTGGAGTGCGAGGGTTCACTCCGAAGACTTTACTCGTACCCGTATGGGGTTTATGACGGTGCGGCTGCGTTTGCTCACCGCCCTGCTGATGATCGGGTTGCCAGCCTGGGCACTGATCGACTGGCTAACCCTCTCCAGCTCTCATTTCGAACAGCTGTTTCAAGCCCGCATTTTATGTACGTTGGCTCTATCGCCCCTCATTCCGCTCTCCTTTCTGATCCGGTTCAGGCGGGAACGAATGAGGCTGGCCCTCGCCTATCTGATGATGGTGATGATGGTTTTCTCGCTGGTCTGCCTGCACAGCTTTGGCAGTGAACAGGAGTTGCAAGCGGGTTACATCGCCTTTCCCTATCTGCTGATCACCCTGTTTGCCATCTTCCCCATCCCCCTCTCCCTCGGCTTGCAACTGGCAGGCGTGGTACTGGTGACCATGCTGCTGGGCCACTGGCTGCTGGTGGGCCAGAACATCTGGAGTCAGGCCACCCTGAATCAGGTGTGGGTGCTCGGCATGTTTACCATGGCCAGTTGCTGGGTGCAGTGCGGTCAACTCAACATGCTGCTGCGGCTCTATCGGGAATCGACCACCGATGAGCTGACCGGCATGATGAATCGCCGCCTGCTGATGAAGCAGCTGGAGCAGGCCAGAATCCGGCTGCAACTCAAGAAGAAGCCCTTTGCGGTGATGCTGCTGGATCTCGATCGCTTCAAGCGGATCAACGATATCTACGGCCATCTGGCGGGGGATGCGGTGCTCAAGGAGGTGGCTACCACCCTGGGCGAGCAGCTGGAGCCTGATATGGTGCTGGGGCGTTATGGTGGTGAAGAGTTTGCCATCCTGATGCACAACTGCGCCGATCCGGCGCTGGCGAGCAAAATGGCCGAGCGGCTGCGCATTGCTGTCGAGGCGCGGCTGGTGAAGAGCCCCACCTCGGACGAATTGCTGGAGGTGACTGTGAGTATCGGGATTGCCATGGCCCGTTCCGATGACACCATCGATATTCTGATCAACCGTGCCGACGAGTGTCTCTATCAGGCCAAGATGGCGGGACGCAACTGCGTGGTGGTCGAGGGGCAAAATCGCGCAAAAACAGATGCCGCCTGAGGGCGGCATCCTGTTGGCAAGGGGCTGACGAAATCAGCTCAGCTTGTACTTGCCGGAGAGTTGTTGGGCCAGCAGCTTGAACATGTTGAAGACCGCCATGGTCTTGCCGGTCGGGGTGCCATCTTCGGCCAGGAAATACTCCCCCTTGAACACCAGAATATCCCCCTTCTGCTCCACCGAATCGGCGCGCATACCGTGGATGAAGTCTTCATGCTCTTTGATGATCTTGTTGGCCATCTCAAGCAGGGCCGTCTCGGTGATCAGCTCTTTCTGTGGTTGCATGCTCGTCTCCTTAAACGACTACTGGACAGGGAAATCGTGGATCCCTGTCTCTGATTGAAGAGGCGCCCAGCATACTGCAAACAGGGTTTTTCTGTCATTGATATGACCCCGATTTGTGGCTGTTTATCCGATCACCAGATTCTTCAACCAGCAGCGCTGGCGAATACGGCGCTGCACCAGCAACACCTTGCTGAGCTCCTCCAGCAAGACCACCGCCACCACCCAGGAGAGGGACCAGCCGAGCAGCGTGACCGCCACCCAGGCGAGCGGGATACCGATGCACCACATGCCGACGATGTCGATAAAGATGCTGTAGTTCACATCGCCGCCAGAGCGCAGCACCCCGATGATCCCCACCATGTTGAACACCTTGAGCAGCATCCCGAGGCACATGATGCCGAGCACCTGTCCCGCTTCCGTCATCAGCTCGGGGGGCAGGTTGCCGACCCACTGCAACAGGTTGGCTTGCAGCAGCCAGACGATGATCCCCACCAGCAGGGCGCCGATGGGGGCGAGCAGCAAGAACAGCTGGGAGTGCTGCCAGGCAATCTCGTACTCCTCGGCCCCGAGCCGGTGGCCGAGCAGGGTGGAGCAGGCCACCGCCAGTCCGAAGAAGAGGGAGATAAGGATGCTCTCCAGGGTGCCAAGGGTGGTCATGATAGCCAGCGAGTCAGTGCCAAGATGGGCATAGAGAAAGCCGTAAATCAGCATGCCGAAGGCCCAGAGGCCGTCATGGAACAGCAGCGGCAGGGCGATCAGGGTAAAGCGCACCACCTCCTTGCGCTTGAAGGCGGCCAGCCAGTCTGGTGCGCGCGGGATCAGGCGCGCCTCATAACGCTTTACGTAGAGTAGCAGCAGGGCTGTCTGCAGCAGCCGGGAAATGGTGGTGCCCCAGGCCGAGCCGGCCACCCCCATTGCCTCGAAGCCGAAGTGACCGAAGATGAGGGCGTAGTTGAGGATGACGTTGGCTATGATAGCGATAATGCCGATGCGGGTTGGCGCAGCGGCATTGCCGACCGAGCGCAGGGCTGATTCAAGCGGCACTACGATAGCGGTACAGAGGATGGTGGCGCCGGTGATCATCAAGAATTGATCTGCCAGTGCCCGCAGTGCCGGATCTTGACTGGCAAAACCCAGTACGCTGCCCGGTGATAACACATAGATGAAGGCAAAGGGCAGGGTGACCAGCAGGGCACCCACTATGGCCAGCGCCAGGGAGCGGCGCACCCCGGCCATCTCCCCGCGCCCGAAGTATTGTGCTGCCAATACTGAGACCCCGCCCGCGAGGCCCGCTATCACCAGCAGATTGAAAAAGAAGACCCGGTTACCCAAGCCGACCGCCGCCACAGCCGTGGTGCCAAGCTGGCTCACCATCATGATATCGATGAGGCCGAGCAGGGAGAACATCATGGATTGCAGCGAGACAGGCAGGGCCAGCCGCCACAGTCGGGTCATGAACTCGCGATCGGTGGTTTGTTTTAAAATCGCTTGCCAATAATTCATAGTTGTTAACCGGGTATGAGAAAAGCAAGGTTTGTCAGGGGTATGATAGGGGCTGGTGAGGTCCTTCTCACTGTGAGTAGCTCTCGGTTTTCTTGTGTAAAACTATCCTGTTGAGGTGTTATGCCCTTTGTCAGCGAGTGTCTGGAGATAGCTCCCTCCTGCGATGAGCGGATGCTGGGGCGCGAAGGGCTGCCCCTGCTCGGCGAGGCCGGTATCTTTCTGACCGGCCTCTCGACCATTCGGGATCACTACCTTATTCGCCGCAATCGGCCCGAGTTTCACATTCTGATGGCGAGCCACAGCGAGGGGGGGGCGCTGCTTACCGATCGGGGCGAGCAGCCTGTCCCGAATGGTTCGCTCATCTTTTTGCCCGCCGCCGTGCCCGGTGGCCTCAAGCTGGTGGGGGAGCAGTGGCAGATGAGCTGGATTTTGCTCGATGACGTGCCGCGCTGGCAGCATCTACACCGCCTCGGCCACCGTATCTGGCAAGGGGATGGCGGTGATCAGCTTCATCATCTGCTCAGCCTGATCCAGCTCGAAGGGGTTCGTTCCCCGCTACAACCTCAACTGCTTAGCCTGTTGCTGGCGCTGCTGGAGCGCACCCTGCAGGGAGAGGTGCGTGGCACCCCGGAGCTGCGCCTGCAGGCGCTGTTTCGACGAGTGGAGGCGCGTCTCGACGAGCCCTGGAGTGTGGCCCTGCTGGCCCGACAGATGGCCTGCTCGGTGCCCCATCTGCACCGGCTCTGTCAGCAGCACTTTGGTATGGGGCCGATGGCGAGGGTGACCGAGCTCAGAATGAACAAGGCGCGCCAGTTGCTGCTCTATACCAACTGGCCACTTGGCGAGCTGGCGGCCCGGGTCGGTTATAGCGATGGCGCAAACTTTGCCAACAGCTTTCGTCGCCTCACCGGACAGACGCCGGGGGAATTTCGTCGCCTGGGTCGCAAACCTTTTGCAACGGATATGTAAATTCTTTGAAATTAAGGTGACAAGCCCCTAGGATCGGCGGGTTCCTGCGTCTAGCTAACCGTTTAGGTACCAAGATCCATGTTTGAAGATAATAACCAGAAACGTCCTCTCTACATTCCCTACGCCGGGCCTGCTCTGCTGGAGACCCCGCTGCTCAACAAGGGGAGCGCCTTCACCAGCGAAGAGCGCAGCAACTTCAACCTCGAGGGGCTGTTGCCCCAGAATATCGAGACCATCGAAGAGCAGGCCGAGCGTGCCTATCGCCAGTTTATGGCGTTCGGCAACGACATGGACAAGCACATCTACCTGCGCAACATCCAGGACACCAACGAGACACTGTTCTACCGGCTGCTGCACAACCATCTGACCGAGATGTTGCTCATCATCTACACCCCGACCGTCGGCAAGGCGTGCGAAGAGTTTTCCAACATCTATCGCCGCGCCCGTGGCCTCTTCATCTCCTATCCGGACAAGGACAGGATCGATGACATGCTGCAAAACGCCACCAAGCAGAACGTCAAGGTGATCGTGGTGACCGATGGCGAGCGGATCCTGGGTCTGGGTGACCAGGGCATCGGCGGCATGGGCATTCCCATCGGCAAGCTCTCCCTCTACACCGCCTGTGGCGGCATCTCGCCCGCCTACTGCCTGCCGGTGGTGCTGGATGTGGGCACCAACAACCAGCAGTTGCTAAACGACCCCTTCTATATGGGGTGGCGCAATCCGCGCATCTCCGGTGAAGAGTATGCCGAGTTCGTCGATGCCTTCATTCAGGCGGTCAAGCGCCGCTGGCCCGACATCCTGCTGCAGTTCGAGGACTTCGCCCAGAACAACGCCATGCCGCTGCTCAACCGCTACAAGAACGAGCTCTGCTGCTTCAACGACGACATTCAGGGCACTGCTGCCGTGACCCTGGGCAGCCTGATAGCCGCCTGCAAAGCCTCCGGCGCCAAGCTCTCCGAGAAGCGGGTGGCTTTCCTCGGGGCGGGCAGCGCCGGTTGCGGTATCGCCGAGCAGATCGTGGCGCAGATGAAGGCCGAAGGGCTGACCGATGCCCAGGCGCGCAGCCGGGTCTTTATGGTGGACCGCTTTGGTCTTATCACCGACAAGATCCCCAACCAGCTCGACTTCCAGCGCCGCCTCTCCCAGCCGGTGGAGCGCATCGCCGACTGGCCGGTGGGGGACAACATCTCCCTGCTGGAGGTGATGGAGCATGGTCGTCCGGACATTCTGATCGGGGTCTCCGGTCAGCCGGGGCTGTTTACCGAAGAGGTGGTCAAGACCATGCACAAGCACTGTGCCCGTCCCATTATCTTCCCGCTCTCCAACCCCACCTCCCGGGTCGAGGCGACGCCGGCAGACCTCATCCGCTGGACCGACGGTCAGGCGCTGGTGGCAACCGGCAGTCCGTTTGCGCCGGTGGAGCACAAGGGCAAGCGTTACGTCATCGCCCAGTGCAACAACTCCTTCATCTTCCCGGGGATCGGCCTTGGCGTCATCGCCTCCGGCGCCACCCGGGTGACCGACGCCATGCTGATGTCGGCCAGTCGCGCGCTGGCGGAGTGCTCGCCGCTGGTGAAAGGGGAGGAGGGTTCTCTGCTGCCGGATCTGGCGGATATCCATCAGGTTTCCCGCTACATCGCCAAGATGGTGGCCAAGACCGCCATGCTGCAGGGCAAGGCGGTGCAGACCCCGGACGAGGTGATCGATCAGGCCATCGAAGCGAACTTCTGGCATCCGGAATATCGCCGCTACCGCCGCACCTCGTTCTGATTGGACGGGGTGTGAATACCACGGAAAAGCAAAAGGGATGCCTCGGCATCCCTTTTTACTGCACGTCTGACATGGTTATCGCCTCAAGATGAACTACTCGCTGCCGCCCTGTACGCCGGTGACGCGCACCTCTACCCGGCGATCCGGCCCAAGGCAGTCGATGAGCGCCGTCTTCGCCTTGATGGCATCACACTGGTTGCCGGTGACCGGATTACTCGCGCCATTACCCTGGATACTCACCTTGTCGGCAGGCAATCCTTTGCTGATAAGAAAGTCGGCAACGGTTTGGGCCCGAGCTTCTGACAACCTCTGATTGTTGGCATCCGAACCGATACGGTCGGTATAACCCATCACTACGGCACTGCCATCCTTGGGCTGCACGTCGACGATCTGCTGGTAGAGATCGTCCAGCGCACTCATTCCCTCCGGTTTGAGGTTCGCTTTGCCAAAGGCGAACAGCACATCGGAACTTAGGTTAAAGGTCTGATCCACCACTTCCGGTTCGGCCGGTGGCGGGGGGACCACGACCGGCGCCGGGGTGGGGGCCGCTTCTGCGGGTTGGCTGCGGTTCGGGTGGATCACCAGCTCCAGCGTCGCGGTGCTGACATCGCTGACCCAGCGCTGGGTACCGCTGTTGGCTTTGCCGTTATCCGGATCATCGCCAACGCGCACTATGTAGCGATAACGCGCCTGCAGGTCGACCCAGTCATGGAGTCGGGCAGTGAGTCCCAGACCAGCCAGCGGTGCCAGGTTGTCGTCCCCGCCGTTGACTGATTCGACGTGATAGATATAGCCACCGCCCTCGGCAAACACCGAGAACATCTCGCTGAGCGGCAAGCGGCCAATCACTGACAGGGTTGCCCCCTTGCTGTTGAAGTCATGGCCGCTGATATCCCAGTCTCCGGTAGAGAGATAACCTATCTCGGCTCCCAGATTTTCCGTGAAGTTGTAGCCGCCAAACAGGGAGAGCGCAGTCGCATCCTTGCTGGCATCCTGACTGAAATCATTCAGATTGTGGGCAATGGCCCAGCCACCGCCGACCCCGGCATACCAGTCGTGAACCGGTACCGCTTGTGCGCCTGTGCTCGCCAATGCCAGTGCAATCCACACAGGTTTTACTCTTATGTTCATCGCGTATCCTCGTCGATGTTTGGTGTAGTGGGGATTTTTGTGAGTAAAACCCCACACTTATTTATAGGTGACGGGCTGCTTTTAACCACCCAAGAGGTATGGATAGTGGCAATAAGTGAACCCATGTCACTGAAACGATGCGGGGAGGAGGAAGGTGGTCTGCGGTGAGTGACAAAAGAGCCAAAAAAAGGAGGCCAGGTGGCCTCCTTGTTATGTCGGACTGCTGGGTTACTGTGTGACTTGCTGCACGCCGGTGACGCGCACTTCGACGCGGCGATCCGGTGCCAGGCAGCTGATCAGTTGAGCCTTGCCCTTGACGCTGTTGCACTGGGTGCCGGTGACCGGATTGGCTTCACCGCGACCTTCGATGGCAACCTTGCCAGCAGGCAGGCCTTTGCCAACCAGGAAGTCGGCCACGGTACGGGCACGGGCTTCGGAAAGCTTCAGGTTGTAAGCGTCAGAACCGATGCGGTCGGTGTAACCGACGACCACGGCGCTGCCATCTTTCGGCTGCACGTCGACGATCTGTTGATACAGGGTATTCAGCGCTGCGACACCTTCTGGCTTGAGGCTGGATTTGCCAAAGGCAAACAGCACGTCAGAGCTCAGGGCGAAGTTCTTGTCGACCAGTACCGGCTCGGGCACCGGCTCAGGGGCGGGGGCGGCAACCGGTGCAACATAGGAGGTACGATTCGGATGCATCACCAGTTCCAGGGTCGCAACGCTCATGTCGCTCTCCCAGGTTTTCTGCTCGTCACCCAGATTCCACAGATAGCGGTAGCGTGCCTGCACATCGATAAGGTCGGAGAGCTTGGCTGTCAGCCCCAGGCCTGCCAGCGGCGCAGTGCCGTTGGCGTCGTTGCCGTTACCGTTGACGTGGTTGAAGTAGGCACCACCTTCAGCGAATACGGAGAAGATATCGCCAAGCGGCAGGCGAGCGATACCGGACAGGGTCGCACCTTGGGTCTTGAAATCGGTACCGTCTACGCCAGCTTTGCCGGCGTAGAGATAGCCCAGCTCGGCAGCGAAGTTCTGGTTGAAGTTGTAGCCGCCGAACATGCTCAGTGCGGTGGCATCTTTGTCAGTGTCTTTGCCAAAATCATCCAGATTGTGGGCATAGGCCCAGCCAGCACCGATACCGCCATACCAGTCATCGACAGCAGCCTGAGCCGTGGTGCCAGCGGCGGCCAGCGCCAGTGCAATCAGGGTAGGAGCCATGTTGAGTTTCATCGGTTTATCCTCGTTGTGTTAGCCCAGTTTGGGCAATGCACTTGTTTTTATTGCTGCGAAAAATCGCCAGCAAAGTGGATAGCGAAGGCTTTGGGCTCTCATGATGCAGTGGCGTCATGGACAACAGACCGGACAAGAAGCGCTTTTTAGTGCTTATCCAATACCTTACAGGCGCAACTACTTTATGCTTTCGAGACGGGGCAGGCAAGGGCAGGGAGGCGGGAGTGAGGGATGCAAGCGAGAACGAGACAAACAAAAAGGGATGCCGCAGCATCCCTTTTTTTCGCACTATCTGAACGAGGTCAGATTATTGCTGAACTTCTTGTACGCCAGATACGCGAACTTCTACGCGACGATCCGGAGCCAGGCAGGAGATCAGTTGAGCTTTAGCAGTTACGCCGTTGCACTTGGTGCCGGTAACCGGGTTGGCTTCGCCACGACCTTCGATGGCCACTTTGCTGGCAGCCATACCTTTGCTTACCAGGAAGTTGGCAACGGTACGGGCACGGGCTTCAGACAGCTTCTGGTTGTAAGCGTCGGAACCGATACGGTCGGTGTAACCAACAACAACAGCGTTGCCATCTTTCGGCTGGAACTCAACGATTTGCTGATACAGACCATTCAGGGCTGCAACGCCTTCCGGCTTCAGGGTCTCTTTGCCGAAGGCAAACAGCACGTCTGAGTTCAGGGCGAAGTTCTTCTCTACCACTTGCGGAGCAGGAGCCGGCGCTTCTTCAACAACCGGAGCAGCTACCGGCGCTACGTAGGAAGAACGGAACGGGTGGTATACGGCTTCCAGAGTAGCAACGCTCTGGTTGGACTTGTAATGGGTGCCGTCAACGTTCAGGTCAGCCACGTCCCACATGTAGCGGTAGCGAGCTTGCAGATCCAGCGCGTCACTTACTTTGTAAGTCACACCGGCACCAGCCAGCGGGGAAACTTTAGTGTCGCTGATGCCCAGACCGTCGGTGTGAGCCCAGTAGGCGCCGCCTTCAGCGAACAGGGAGAAGTCGTTGCCAACCGGCAGACGAGCGATACCGGACAGGGTGGCACCCTGGTTTTCGTAACGCAGACCTTCGGTGTTGCCACGACCAGCATACTGGTAACCGAATTCGGTACCGAAGTTTTCGGTGAAGTTGTAACCAACGAAGGCGTTGGCTGCAGCTGCATCTTCAGTACCAGCGTAACCGCCGCCATCGATCTTGTTCAGACCGTTGAAGTGAGCAGCACCGACACCGGCACCGAAGTAGATGTCGTCAGCGGCGTGAGCAGCGGTAGCACCCAGAGCAGCCATGGCGATGGCGATCATGGACGGAGCCATTTTCATCATAAAAAAATCCTCGTTGAGATCGCACGTTATTCACGTGCTTCACACTTTGTAATTTATGTAAGCTGCAGGCTCCGCCGTACGGCTGGCGTCGAGTCTGGCAGATGACCCGGTATAACCGGGTGGCACACTCTCCTGGTGTGTCGAGTGCGCTGGCATGGCACGCAATGCGTGAAAAACCACGGCCAGGCAACTGATGTCATTCCAATGACGAGGCGCACTCTATGCCGATTTTAAAACATGATCAAGCTCACAAATGAGCCTTATGGCAAATTGTGTCGTGTTGTTAAATGGCTGTTTATCCAGATTAATTAGTGATCCAGATAGGCCCTGTGCAGTTTCTTTTCCAGCTTCATATAAGCCTGAACCCAGTCGGGATGCGGGTTGGCTGGATTCGCTCTGGCGGCAAAGACCGCGAGATAATCCTGCTCGGTTGCACTGTGCAAGAGCGGTGTAAAGCTGGTCAGAAAATGACGGGCCAAATAGGGATCCAATGGCCAGATATTGAGGATGGCCCGCGCCACCGGCTGAACCGCTGCGGCACAGAGAAAATGGCGGTGTCCCGCGTCCAGCCAGTCGGCCATCTCGCACATGCCCGATTCGGGCACCAGACCACCATCACCTTGGGTAGTTGCCAGCGCAATAACCTGACCATTTACCGTGATGAGCTGCTCATTGTTATGCAGGGTGCCGTCGTGGCTGCGCAGGGCAAGGTCCGCGCATGCCTGTTCAAGAAACAGGCTGCAGCTCTCCGGCAGGGCGGCCAGCAGCTCGCTGGCGTGGCTGGACATCAAGGCCGGAAGCCAGAATGCTTCGGCGCGATATTGTTCACCTTGCAGGCGCTGTTGTGCCAGCTCTGCTGGGCTTGAAACGGGGTGCAGGCGAGAGATAATGCCGGGAAACGCCATACTTATTCCTCTTAATGGGTAGCGGGCGGATTATACGAGTTATTGGGGTGGCAACAATAAAGGTTTCTTTTCGAGACTGTTTACCTGAGGCGGCTGAGGGATTACCATCCCCCTTGAAGGCAAGGGTTGTCGCCGAAAGGCGCTCATAAGATAGAGGCTCGACCATAACGAGTCCGCACAAAACTGATACACTTGACTACGAGTCGTCGCGAAAAATAAAGACGGATTTAATCCGTCAAACGGAGTATGGAACAATATGAATTCAAATATCGTCACTGTTGGCAAGAAGATCCGTCAGATCCGTGAAGCGGTTGGTCTGAGCCGTCCGAAATTTGCTGATCTGCTAGGTGTTCCCCCCACCACATTGAAAAACTACGAGCTGGGTTACCGTGAAGTTGGGGGCGCCTTCCTGGTTGCCCTGGCGCACCACCCGGATCTGCACAAGTTCACCCTCTGGCTGCTGGCAGACAAGAAAGTCGCCGAAATCGGCCAGATTGGCCCGGATGACCTCGCCAAGGCGTGATCATCGATGTGAATAGAAATGCCGCCTTCGGGCGGTATTTTTTTGGGTCGCCGATCGATATTTTGATCTAATACGCTTTGAATTATCCATGCAGGCCAACGAGAATAAGCGGCCCCGAAAAGTGGGCACCTGGTGGTATCTGGCCACCTGAACACTATTACATTCAGGATGATATGAGCAATCGGTATGGAGTATGGGTATGAGCAGTAATGAGTTGGATAAACGCTATGGCCTGATGACTGCCATTGCGATGGTGGTCGGGGTGGTGATCGGCTCCGGGGTTTTCTTCAAGGCCGATGATGTACTGCGTCTGACTGGCGGTAATCTGGCCATTGCGCTGCTGGCATGGGCGCTGGGGGCATTTTCGATGATCTTTGGCGCACTGGTCTTTGCCGAGTTTGCCCAGCGGATCGAAAAGTCCAACGGTATTGTCGATTATGCCGAAGCGGCATACGGCAAAATGTTTGGTTATCTGGTGGGGTGGTTCAAAGGCGTACTCTATTACGCCCCTCTTTCTGCCATCCTTGCCTGGGTCGCAGCTCTGTACACCATGATCTTACTTGGCAGCGATAATCCGACCAACTCTGGTGCGACCTGGATGCTGGCGGCTATCTATATGACAGTCACCTATCTGATCAACTTCTATGCCCCGGTTCTGGCGGGCAAGCTGCAAGTGGGTTCGACCCTGATCAAGTTGATCCCGCTCATTCTGGTTGCCATCGTGGGCACCATTTCTGGTCTGCTCAATGGCGTTACAGTAACCAACTTTGTGCAGGCGATGGATGGTATCGGCAGCACCGGAGGCACTCTGGCTACGGCCGTGGTTGCCACCGCCTTCGCCTACGAGGGGTGGATCGCTGCCGTGACCATCAACAGCGAAATTCGTGATTCCAAGAAGAACCTGCCCAGAGCGCTGGTGATTGGTACTCTGATCGTCTTTGTGGTTTATGTTACCTATTTCTTGGGGATCGCCAGTGTTCTGCCGACGGACGAGATAGTGGCGCAGGGGGATAACGCGGTGAATATTGCAACCACCAGCCTGTTTGGCGGGACTGCCTCGACTATTTTGACCGTGTTTGTGATTGTCTCCTGCCTCGGCACCCTCAACGGTTTGGTGCTGGCGACCATGCGCATTCCCTATTCGTTGGCGATCCGCAATCAGGGGCCAGCTCCCAAGTGGATGAGCCGTATCGAACCGCACCATCATATGCCCATCAACTCGGCCCGTGCAGCAGCGCTGTTGTCGGTGATCTATTCGGTGTTGTGGTATTGCAGCATCAACGAGACGTTCGGTCGTTACATCGCTCTGGACGAGATGCCGATCGTGCTGATTTATGGCCTCTATCTGTTCCTCTATGTCTGGTATATGCGCACCTTTACCGAGTTGGGCTGGATAAAGCGGTTTGTGATCCCGACCTGCGCCACCCTGGGCGCGCTCATCATTCTGTATGGCGGTATCACCAATCCCAGTCTGGGGCTCTATCTGCTGGTCTCTGTGGGGGTGATTCTGCTCGGGCTGCTCTTCTACCGTAAGGAGTGACCGGTTAAGTGAGTTGAAAAAGCGCCGAATGGCGCTTTTTTTATGTGTAAACCGCAGCATGCCGACAACTAACTGCCCAACAATCCGAGGCGGCCCAGTTCATCCTTGAGCTGATCGAGGTTGCGCTCGACGCAGGCTTCCCCCTCGTTGATGGCATCGCTGGCACGATGAAAATCCATGATGGAGAAGCTGCCAAGGCGCGGGCAGAGCTGGATCTCCGGCGGGTCACCGGCCATCCGGGCGCGGGTGATGCGTTCCTGCATGATGTTGATGGAGCCACTCATCACGCTCCACAGACCCGGGGTGGCTGGCGCGGATTCACCGCGATTGAGCCACTGGCTGAGCAGGCCGCCGCTGCCGGGTTGATCCGGTTCGTCGGTCCAGGGTTGGTGCATATCGGTGTTGAGGTTGACCGCAATCACCACCTCGGCCCCCATGGCGCGGGCCAGCGAGATGGGCACCGGGTTGACCACGGCGCCATCGACCAGCCAGCGGTCGTTGAACCGGGTCGGGGTGAGGATCCCCGGCATGCCGCAGGAGGCGCGCACCGACTGGCGCAGCGGGCCCTGTTGCAGCCAGATCTCGCGGCCGGTATCGAGTTCGGTGGCGATGCAGGCGAAGGGGATGGGCAGATTCTCGAGATCGGGGTCCCCCAGATGGCTGGCGGCAAGGCCAAATACCTTTTCGCCGCGAAACAGACCGCCGGAGAGGGCCGGGTCGAGCAGGCTGACCACCTGCAGGCGGGTAAAGCCGCGCACCCAGGTTTCCAGCCGATCCAGTTCACCGGCGGCATAGGCGGCACCGACAAAGCTGCCGATGGAGCAGCCAGCGATCAAATCCGGTTTGATGCCGAGACGTTCAAGGGCGCGGATGACGCCGATATGGGCCCATCCTCTGGCGGCGCCGCTCCCGAGAGCGAGCCCTACGCGGGGTTTACGTGGCACGACAGTCCTCCAAAAAAGGGGTTGAAGGCTCAGCTTACTCCGAGAGTCAGGAGGCGTCACCCTGCCATCTTTCGCTGCGGTTGCGACCGTTGGCCTTGGCCTGATAGAGCGCCACATCGGCGCGGCGCACCGCTTCGTGCAGGGGAAGGTTCTCCTGGTGGGGCAGATAGCCGAGGCTGATGGTGACCTCCAGCCCGGGTTCGATGGCGGCCCAGTCGTGATCCGCCACCGCCTTTCTCAGCCGCTCCGCCAGCTCGCCGAGCTGCGTTGCATCAGCGCGGCCAATCAGCAGCAGAAACTCTTCGCCCCCCCAGCGGATCAGGCGATCAGTGGGCCTAATCTGCTGCTGGCAGATCTGTACCAGCCGGATCAGCACGATATCGCCGACGGCATGGCCGAAGTTGTCATTGACCCGTTTGAAGTGATCCGCATCGAACATCAGGATCCCCGCTTGCAGCCGGGCCAGGTCGCCCGCCTGCTCCAGCAGCACCAGATAGTGGCGGTTGAAGGCACCGGTGAGGGCATCGTGGCAGGAGAGGTAGTTAAGCTGCAAGTTGAGGCGACGGGACCTGAGGCTGGAGAGGGCCGCCAACAGCAAAAAGAAGATGGCGAGCAGAGTTGGTGCTGATTGGCCGATCATGGCCCACGTCAGGGGCAGCAGGGTTACTCGGTGTACCAGTCGCAACGGGGTATCAGGGATCACCAGCGTCAACTGCAATGCCCCTTGCCGCCACTGGTATTCGTTGGTCGGCTCGGGGTCTTGCGGCACCACCGGTTGGTGTGCGCTGCTGGCCAGCACCTGATGGTACTGATTGAGCAGCAGATACTCACCCAGTGCCGGTGTCAGCAGGGACAGTTGTTGTTGCAGTTGAGTAAGCAACACGTCCATGTTGAGCATTCCCACCAAAGTTCCATCTCTATAAAGAGGTTGGGACATGGTGACCATCAGACCTCGCCCGATAAAGTCTTCATAGGGACGAGATAGCACGGTTTTTTGCTCTGGATTCGCGGTGTTGAGGGTGTCTTGCCAGAAGCTTTTTTGATAGATGGCTGGGTAAAACCGAAACACGCTGGAAGGCTGCCAGGGGTAGAGATAGATAAAGTTGTCCACACCGGTGAAGTAGGCCCAGATGATCTCTTTGCCAAGACGCTGGCTGGCCGTCGCCAGCAGGGGGGAGAGGCTAAGGGCCAGATGGATTCTCGCTTCTCGCTCGCTGCCTGTCGGTGGTAGCGGGCCTAATCCGGTGAGGTTACCCACCAATCCTTCAGGTAAATCGCCGGGCAATTTGTCCAGAACCAACCCCTCTGGCTGAACCTCGATATGACGATAGAGCTGGCGTGTCAGGCTTGACTGGGGATCGCTACGTAACCGCTCTTCGGCCTGCCCGCGCATCGCCTCCAGAAACACTTCGGTCTGTTTGAACCGATCCCGCAGGTAGATGGCGCTGTTGAGGGTATCGCTCTGGTAGAGCTGTTCTATCTGTTTGAGGCTGTGCTTCAGGGTTAAACCAATCAGCAGAATGACCACGATGACCAGTACCCAAGTCAGGCGAGTGATAAAGCGGTGGTCAGACATGTAGGGCATAGGCAGTCAGTCGGGTTGCGAAGGAAATTGTCGTTAGTGTATGCGATGTGGCGTGAAAACAAACGGCGCGACCTGAAACAGAGTGAGCTTATCCCGCTCTTGTTACGTTTTGTCACATTTATACATAGTCACGGCATAGTCTGGGGCTAAAATGGCCCCAATCTGGATTTACTCTCTCACTCTTCATGGACTGTTCGATGAAAATGCGTATCTGGCTCGGCTTGGGCCTTCTTCTAATCGTGGTTGCCGGCGTTTGGGCGCTGCGTTACAGCGAACCCGCCGCCAAAGCACCGACCAGACAGGTCAATATCCGCACTCAAACCGTCAAACAGAGTCTGGCCGAGCCGACCCTCAAGCTGGTGGGCAAGCTGGCGGCCAATCGTTCCGTTATCATCAGCCCCGAAGTGACCGGCCGCATCGTCAAGATTGCGGTGCAATCTGGTCAGAGCGTGGCGAAGGGGGAGACCCTTATCGCGCTCGATGCGGGCAAGCAGCAGGCGGAGCTGGCCGAGCAGAGCGCCAGTCTGCGCGACGAGAACCGCAAGCTGGGGGATATGCGCAAGCTGGTGGCCCGTGGCGCCGTGACCCAATCCGAGCTGGAGGGGCAGGAGGCCACCGTCGATCAGGTGCAAGCGCGGGTCGATGCCGCCCGCTACGAGCTCTCCCTGCGTAACTTGCAGGCGCCCTTTGCCGGTACCGTGAGCCTGATTGACTTGAGCGAAGGGGCGCTGGTCAACAGCGGCGACACCCTGCTGCATCTGGATGAACTGGACAAACTGCGCCTCGATCTGGCGGTGCCGGAGCGTTACCTCTCCCTGCTGCGACCGGGCATGGCGGTCACCGCCACCAGTACTGCCTGGCCGGATCAGCAATTCAACGGCACCCTGACCACCCTCGACAGCCGCATTTCCAACGATACCCAGAACATCAAGGCGCGGGTGATGATCCCCAATGGCAACGGCCAGTTGCGCCCGGGCATGCTGCTCAATGTGGAGCTGGCGCTGCCTGCCCAGCAGCTCACCCTGATCCCCGCCCAGTCGGTGGAGTATGCCGGTGAGCAGCGCTTTGTTTACCGTCTCGAGGCCGATGGCCGGGTCAAGCGGGTGCCGGTGGTGCTTGGCGAGACCGAGGGGGAGACCGTCTGGGTCACCGAGGGGCTGAAGGTCGGCGATCGTATCGTGGTCGAGGGGCTGGTCAATCTGCGTGATGGGGTGCAGGTGCGTGATCTGGCCGAGGTGAACGGCTGATGTGGCTCTCCGATATCTCAGTTCGCCGCCCGCTGGTGGCGGTGGTGCTCAGCGCCCTGCTCACCGTGTTTGGTCTGGTCGCCTTCAGCAAATTGACGGTGCGGGAGATGCCCGATGTGCAGATCCCCTCGGTCTCCATCACCACCACCTATGAGGGGGCGGCCCCCTCGGTGATGGAAAGTCAGGTCACCAAGCCCATCGAGGATCAGCTCTCCGGCATCAGCGGCATCAAGAACATCAACTCCATGACCCGCAAGGGGCGCTCGATGATCACCGTCGAGTTCAAGCTCGGCTGGAACATGGTGGAGGGGATCTCCGATGTGCGCGATGCCCTCTCCCGCGCGCGGCCCCGGCTGCCCGATGATGTGGACGAGCCGCTGGTGACCAAGGATAGTGGCAACGGCGATGTGGCGATCTGGCTCAACTTCAGCAGCAGCCAGATGGATCGCACCGCCATGACCGACTACGCCAACCGCGTGTTGGTCGACCCCCTGAGTCTGGTGGACGGCGTGAGCGAAGTGGCGCTCTCCGGCGATCTCACCCAGGTGATGTATGTGCGGCTGCGCCCTGCCGACATGGCCGCCCGTGGCATCACGGTGAGCGATGTGGAAGAGGCCCTCAAGCGGGAGAGCATCGAGCTGCCGGGGGGCGAGATCCGCAACAACTCCATGACCATGGCGGTGCAGATCGCCCGTCTCTATCACACAGCGGAAGATTTCCAGCAACTGCAAGTCACCACCGCCGCCAACGGCCAGAGCGTCTATCTGGCCGATATCGCCGATGTGGAGGTGGGAGCCAAGAACGAAGACAGCGCCTATCAGCGCAACGGCAAAGAGAGTCTGGGTATCGGTATCGTTGCCCAGTCCACCGCCAACCCGCTGGCGGTAGCGCAGGGGATCGAGAAGAAACTCGGCGAGATGCAGCGCTTCCTGCCTGAGGGGGCCAAGCTCGAGGTGGATTACGACTCCACCATCTTTATCAAGCAGGCCATCGACGAGGTGTACGAGACCCTGGCCATCTGCGCCGTGCTGGTGGTGGCGGTGCTCTATCTGTTCCTCGGGCAGGGGCGCACCACGCTTATTCCGGCCATCACGGTGCCGGTATCGCTGATATCAGCCTTTATCGGCGCCTGGTATTTCGGCTTTTCCATCAACCTCATCACCCTGCTGGCCCTTATTCTCGCCATCGGCCTGGTGGTGGATGACGCCATCGTGGTGGTGGAGAACATCCACCACCATCTGCAGCGGGGTGAACCGCCCCTGCTGGCCGCCTGGCACGGCACCCGCGAAGTGGGCTTTGCGGTCATCGCCACCACCGCCGTGCTGGTGATGGTGTTTGTCCCCATCGCCTTTATGGATGGCATGGTGGGGCGGCTCTTTACCGAGTTTGCGATATTGCTCTCCTTGGCGGTGCTCTGCTCCTCGCTGGTGGCGCTGACCCTCACCCCGGCCATGGGCTCCTGGCTGATGCGCCCGCTCGATCGGCCGAACCGGCTCACCGCCGGGCTCGATCGCGGGCTCGGCTGGCTGGAGGGGCACTATCGCCACCTGCTGGCGTGGGTGCTGCGTCGCTCCCGCTGGACGCCGCTGGTGCTGCTGCTCTGTCTGGGCGGTATCGGTGCCCTCTTTGCCCAGCTGCCGACCAGCCTTACCCCGACCGAGGATCGCGGCGTCATCTATGTCTTCGTCAAGGGGGCAGAGGGGACCAGCATCGAGCGGATGAAGCGCAACATGCAGCAGGTGGAGTCCGCCATCATGCCGATGCTCGGCAAAGGGGTGGTGCAGGCGCTGAGCTTCAGCACTCCCGCCTTTGGCCGTGGTGGCGATCAGACCGGTATGGTGATCATCCAGCTCACCGACTGGGCCGAGCGCGACGTCACTGCCACCGAGTTCTCCCGCTCGCTGGGTGCCAAGCTCTCCGGCATTCCCGATGTGATGATCCGCACCTTCCAACCCGGCTTCCGCGGTGGCTCCACCGCACCGGTGCAGTTCGTGCTGCAGGGCAACGACTATGCCGAGCTCTACCAGCAAGGGTTGGCGCTGCAACAGGCGGCGCAGGGCAGCGGCCTGATGCTGAGCCCGGATCTCGACTATGCCGAGAAGACCCCCGAACTGCAGGTGACCATCAATCGCGACAGCGCCAGCCAGCTCGGCATTCCGGTCTCCACCGTCGCCAGCACCCTGCAGGCGATGCTGGGCGGGGTGAGCAAGACCACCTATGTGGACAGGGGCGAGGAGTATGACGTCTACCTGCGCGCCAACCAGAAGGAGTTCAACGGCATCTCCGATCTCGGCCGCATCTACCTGAAGGCGGCCAACGGCGAGATGGTGAGCCTCTCGACGCTGGCGACGGTCAAGCAGGTGGCGACCGCCAACCGCCTCAACCACTACCAGCGCCAGAAGGCGGTGACCCTGACCGCCGACGTGGCACCGGATCACACCCTGGGCGAGGCGCTCGATTTCCTCGATGGCTGGGCCAACGAGCATCTGCCGAGCGGCATGACGGTCGATTACGCCGGTGACTCCAAGGATTACCGCGACAATCAGGGGGAGATGGCGATGGTCTTCGGCCTCGCCCTGCTGGTGGTCTATCTGGTGCTGGTGGCCCAGTTCGAGAGCACCCTCACCCCGACCGTGGTGATGATGACGGTGCCGCTCGGCATCTTCGGCGGCCTGCTCGGCCTCTGGCTGACGGGGCAGGAGATGAGCATCTACAGTCAGATCGGGATGATCATGCTGATCGGCATGGTGACCAAGAACGGCATCCTGATCGTCGAGTTCATCAACCAACTGCGCCAGCGCGGCGAAGGGTTCGAAGAGGCGATCATCGCAGGCTCGGTGCGCCGTCTGCGCCCGATCCTGATGACCTCGCTCACCGCCATTATCGGCGCGGTGCCGCTGATGCTCTCCATGGGGGCGGGCTACGAGAGCCGGATGGCGGTGGGTACCGTGGTCTTCTTTGGCCTCTCATTGGCGACCCTGGTTACCCTGCTGGTGGTGCCCGCCACCTACCACCTGATCGCCCGCCACGCTGGCATGACCGGGCAGCGGGATCAGCAGGTAGATGAGGCGCTGGCCGCCAAATTGACCGCCAAAGGGGAGGGGGACGAACAGACCCCGGCCCACTGACAGCCGCCGTCAGGGTGAGCGTTGCCAACAAGGGCGCCTGCGGGCGCCCTTGTTTTTGGCCGATTGCAGGCAGAGTGGCTAGCTGAATTGAGGAACAAGCCCTTATCCCGCGCGAATTCTGGGGGCAAAAAGCCATCGCCCCCCTTGACCGCAATCGGTATAATGCGCGACCCGAATTGTTCCAGGTGGTTAAAATGCAGCCGGTTACCAACCTTTTCTCCTATCCCCGCTATTGGGCCGAGTGCTACGGCACGGCGCCCTTCCTGCCCATGTCCCGCAAAGAGATGGACAAGCTCGGTTGGGACAGCTGCGACGTCATTCTGGTGACGGGGGATGCCTACGTGGATCACCCGAGCTTCGGCATGGCGGTCATCGGCCGCATGCTGGAGGCGCAGGGCTTTCGGGTCGGCATCATCGCCCAGCCGGACTGGTCATCGAAGGATGACTTTATGCGTCTGGGCAAACCGAACCTCTTCTTCGGGGTGACCGCGGGCAACATGGACTCCATGATCAACCGCTACACCTCCGACAAAAAGCTGCGCCACGATGACGCCTACACCCCGGGGGATGTGGGCGGCAAGCGGCCGGATCGCGCCACCCTGGTCTATACCCAGCGCTGCAAGGAGGCCTTCAAAGAGGTGCCGGTGGTTATCGGCGGCATCGAGGCATCCCTGCGCCGCATCGCCCACTACGACTACTGGTCCGAGACCATCCGCCGCTCCATCCTGCTTGATGCCAAGGCCGATATCCTCATCTACGGCAACGCCGAGCGGCCGCTGATCGAAGTGGCCCACCGCATCGCAGCGGGGGAGACCATCGAGACCATGCAGGATATTCGCGGCACCGCCGTCATCCGCAAGGAGCCGCTGCCGGGCTGGAAAGGGGTGGATTCGAGCAAGCTCGACCAGATTGGCCGCATCGATCCCATCATGAACCCCTATATGGAAGGGGCCCCATGCTCGGATGATGCGATCGAAGCGGCCCCTGCCGCGCAAGAGGCCAAACCCGTGCTGGTGCAGCCGGCCAAGCCCAAGCCGTGGGAGCTGACCTACGTGAAGCTGCCCGCCTATGAGCGGGTCAAAGAGGACAAGGTGCTCTACGCCCACGCCTCGCGCATTCTGCACCACGAGACCAACCCCGGCTGTGCCCGCGCTCTGTCGCAGGCCCACGGCGATCGCATCGTCTGGGTCAACCCGCCCGCCTTCCCGCTGGAAACCGAGGAGATGGACGGCGTATTCGGCCTGCCCTACCAGCGGGTGCCGCACCCGGCCTATGGCAACGAGAAGATCCCCGCCTTCGAGATGATCAAGACCTCGGTCAACATCATGCGCGGCTGCTTTGGCGGCTGCTCCTTCTGCTCCATCACCGAGCACGAAGGGCGCATCATCCAAAGCCGCTCGGAAGAGTCGATCCTCAAGGAAATCGAAGATATCCGCGACAAGGTGCCGGGCTTTACCGGCGTCATCTCGGATCTCGGCGGCCCCACTGCCAACATGTACAAGCTGCGCTGCAAGAGCCCCAAGGCCGAGCAGACCTGCCGTCGCGCCTCCTGTGTCTGGCCCACCATCTGCCCGCACATGGACACCGACCACAGCCCGACCATCAACCTCTATCGCAAGGCACGCGATCTCAAGGGGATCAAGAAGATCCTGATCGCCTCCGGTGTGCGTTACGACATCGCGGTGGAAGATCCCCGCTATATCAAGGAGCTGGCCAAGTACCACGTCGGCGGTTACCTCAAGATCGCGCCGGAACACACCGAGGAGGGGCCGCTCTCCAAGATGATGAAGCCGGGCATGGGCAGCTACTACCAGTTCAAGGAGCTGTTCGACAAATACTCCAAAGAGGCGGGCAAGCAGCAGTACCTGATCCCCTACTTTATCTCCGCCCACCCGGGCACTACCGATGAAGACATGATCAATCTGGCGCTCTGGGTCAAAGAGAACCGCTTCAAGCTCGATCAGGTGCAGAACTTCTACCCGTCGCCGCTCGCCAACGCCACCACCATGTATTACACGGAGAAAAACCCGTTAAACAAGTTGAGCCGCACCGGTGGCGATGTGTTTGTCGCCAAGGGCGAGCGCCGTCGCCGCCTGCACAAGGCGCTGCTGCGCTACCACGACCCCGCTGGCTGGCCGATGATCCGCGAAGCCCTGCTCGCCATGGGCAAGGGCCACCTGATTGGCAATGGCCCGGGGTGTCTGGTGCCGCCGGAAGGTCGCAACGAGCGCGCCGCCAGCGGCAAGGGGATGAAACCGGCCCTGACTCGCCATAGCAACATCAGTCACCAGCGCGGTAATGGGGCTGGCAACAAGGGGGCGGGCGGCAAGCCGGCCGCACAGGGCGAAGGCAAGAATGCGGGCCAGAATGCGGGTAAAAGCAAACCTGCCCATAAGGGCAAGGCGCCGACCCGTGCCGGCTCTGCCAAACCCGCTACTCAGGGCGGCAAGCCTGCGGCTAAAGGCAATGGTGCCAAGCGACCGGCGCGGTAATATTTCCTGACTGGAAGGTGATAACAAATAAAAAGGCGACCGGATGGTCGCCTTTTTGATATGAACATAGCCAGTACATTACCACTTTGGAAGTATGATTCTCTTAGGCACACCTGATTTAGTTACTCTTGCACCATCCACTTTATTAACTACTGTCGTGATGTAATTTATAAATGATGGTTGTTTAAGAGTGCTCTCTGCGTACTGATGAAGCTCGTGAATTGTTGTCAAATCGTTATTTAAAATAAGACTTACAATATCTTTGTATATAGTCCAAAGCTTCTCGCAAGAACTATTGCCATTATCTACACCTAATTCGTAGAAGCTTTTGCCATTATGAACTAACTCATTTCTAATATCGGTGTACAAATAATCGAAAGTCTCTAATGTATCGCTAAATTTTGCGGGGTCGGCACTGCTAGCTAAAGCCGCAATATATGTCCTATGCTTCCACCCTCGCCAATCTTGATCAGGGGATCCTAAACCATCTATTGAGAAAATTAAAGATAGAAACTTTGATTCATCGCCAATGGTATAAAATGCTTGGCGACAATTTCTCAGCGAGCCAATTAATAAACGACCTAATTCATGAACTTTATTTCCAAGCAAGATTTCAGAAAGTTTATAATCATTGAGACTGAATTGATCGGAAATCTCAGGCCCTAACCAATTATTAGAGGCAGATAAAGGCTTGGATAGCCCACCATAGACTTTAGGTTTGATTGGAATCCTTTTAGATGTATTTGGTGTTATTTGAACTTCATAAAACCCGCTTTCTAACTGACCCGCTGGATTAGGCGTAAATTCAGGCCTGTCAAAGGATGAGTACCTCAGCCTTATTAAGTCCATTCCTCTCTCTGCTTGGTCCAAACAAAGATTAATCACATAGTTATCATGTTCCAAGCTGCTATTGTTAAGTTTAAGTAAATCTCCATATTTAATATTTAAATTAAATTCAATTTGTTCAGAATTAAAGTCGGCAACACGAGGGACTATTATAGTGTCATTTATTTCATTAGCAAGATACTTATAATTATCTGCAATTTCACATGATGTTTCTATTCTTATTTGTTGCAGAGGAACTGTAACAATACAATCAATGAAAATTTCAGCATCGATTAATGCCAACTGTTCAATGGCTACTTTATGCGAAGTTTTTACAATATCCAACCAACTGAAGCATTCTTTAAAATCCGAAGTAATCTCATCTTCTGTTTTTTTTGTGTTAGGTTTAAAAGTAATCCCATCACCTTCAGGGAATGGACTAGCCCAGTAATCCATATTAACAATTTTATTCAGAGATGCGTGTATTTCAGTTGTACGTTTTTCGCTTTGAAATGGACTCCACAATAAATTACCTGAATGATTATCATGCGGCGGTAATAAAAAAGCTTTCATGTTTCACCTTTTAGATGTAGAAGGAAATCTGGGAAATCTGGGAAATCTGGGAAATCTGGGAAATCTGGGAAATCTGGGAAATCTGGAGGAAATCTGGGAAAAGAAATATGGGACACCCATCATTCTGTGTGAGGCCTATCACAACCAATTTCCACGCTACCGCCCGTGGATTACAGCTTCCAATATGCTCCCTTGACCCGCGCTGGCAGCAACCCATCGCAGTTCAACAGGTTCTGAATGGCCATGGTAAGCCAAATGAAACTACCTGGGCGAGCCTTAAAGAGATGTAACTATCAGAAACGTCTCGTTTTTTGACCTCTATCAAACTCTTCATTTTCTGCGACCTTGCCGTCAACCGGACAGTGATCGGGCGCCGGAAAATCTGGGACACCCACCTTTTTGACAGTGGCGTAGTGCTGGTCTTGACTTGAGAGGTCACCGTTGAGGGATGCGCCATGACCATTGCCCGTTCACGTCAAATCAGTTTGCAGGATACGCCTTACTACCACGTGGTCAGCCGATGTGTGCGGCGAGCCTTTCTGTGTGGTGACGATGCCCATTCTGGCCAGAGTTACGAGCATCGGCGTCAGTGGGTGGTCGACAAGTTGGGGCAACAATCGCGGCTGTTTGCGATCGGCATTTGTGCCTATGCGGTGATGAGCAATCACTATCATCTGGTGCTCAAGGTGGAGCCCGATACCGCAGCCAACTGGAGTGAGCGGGAAGTGGCTGAGCGCTGGGCGGCGCTTTTCCAGTGGCCGCTGTTGGTCAGGCGTTGGTATCAAGGGGAGATGTTGATCGAGCCTGAACTGGCTGTCGTGCAGCAATTGCTGGCCCAATGGCGGGAGCGGCTTCACTCCATCAGCTGGTTTATTCGGCTACTTAATGAAAATCTGGCCCGTCAGGCCAATCAGGAAGATGGTTGCAAGGGCCATTTCTGGGAGGGCCGCTTCAAGAGTCAGGCGTTGCTCACCGAATCAGCCTTGTTGGCCTGTATGGCGTATGTTGACCTCAATCCGATACGAGCCGCGTTGACCGATCGGCCAGAGCAGAGTGACTACACCAGTATCAAACAGCGCCTTGACGAGCCTGCTACTAATGAGGTTTTGCCACCACTGTTGCTGCCGTTTGCCAGCCAGGGGGAGCCTGAAGAGTTGCCCTATGCCTTCACCGACTACCTGATGCTGGTTGATTGGACTGGCCGTGCTATTCGGCCCGACAAGCGGGGTCATATTCCGGCCCAACTTGGACCCATTCTGGAACGATTGGGACTTGATGGTGTTCGCTGGTTGAAACAGGTGACGCTGTTCAGGCGACAAGGGATTCGAGTTGTGGGAGACAGAGATCAATGCCAGCAGTTTGCCCACCACTGTGGCCAGCGGCGATGCCATCAACCACGGCTTTGATTGCGTCGCGTCCACCCTGCCGATAGTTCTGGATAATGCACACAGTTCAGTGAATGGCTGTGCAGGGGTTGCTGCTTTCTAAACCTGAAAATCTCTCTCACCAGCCGACTTTGCAGGCATCAGTTCGGATGCATGCACCCTTATGGTGCCTGCAACTGCGCGATAGTGGCTTGCTCCAAAAGGTGAGTGTCCCAATTTGAGAATTCCAATTTGAGAATTTTTTACTGGTGCAACGCAGAAGCGATCAGCTGTTGCGCTGGTGGAACAATCAAGGGGCGGAGCGGGCAGGGCAACAGGAGCGGGCAGGGACAAGCAGGCCTGCCGACCTGAACCATGGTATGGCCTACAAGGCAGCAAGCGGGCGAGTTACTCGATACGAACCACATCGGGATGGGCGGTGCTGGCGGCTTCGTGATAGATATCGTCAAGCCAGCGCGGGATCTCATCCTCGGTCAGAAAGTCGGGAATAATCACGTCGCGGATACGCGAGTATTTGCGCTCGGGCAGGCTGACGTTAAACAGCAGCCACTGATCTCCCTCCCGTTTTACGCCAACCAGTCGGCCAAAGACGCTGAATATCATCATGCTGTGCCCCTTCTCATGCTGTTGCCTTGCCGCGCTCTGTTAGCCCCTTTCAATACCACGCCAAGATGGCATCGAACACCCGGATATGGCGCAGCTGCAGGTTATCCCCCTTGAGCGCAATGGTGGCGCTATAGAGCTGGGCACCGGGCTCATCATAAGAGTGCACCAGATAGTTTTTATGGCGACAGGCTTCATAGAGGGAGAGGCTTTTTCTCGCGCAGTGGCCGAGAAACAGCACGGCGCCAAGGCCGATCATCAGGCCGGATATATCCAGCAGATTGATATCCAGCAGATTGACGGCGGGCAGGGCAAATTGAGCCTCGGCTTGCAGGGCGAGTTCATAGAGCGACACGGCAAACATGGTGCCGCAAAGCAGCAGTTTGAGGCGGGCGAGGCGGGTGAGCTTGGCCTGCATCACTTCCGGCGAGACAAAATAGAGGTTTTCCAGATGCCGTCTCTGCTCCGTGATAAGGATCCCGCGCACATTGACATCCACCTCGACCTGAGTTGATTCGCGATAGACCAGCCCCGCTTTTTCCCAGTCGTTGGCCAGAATGGCAACCAGCACCGGATAGAGCACCACGGCGAGGCCGCAATAGATCGGCAGCGCATTGTATCCGCTGGATATCAGCCCAACTGACAAAATGACGAATATATAGGGCGACAGGGCCCTGACTGCAATTGATGCTTTCATCGTTATACATCCATAAATAACGCGTTTTATAAGTGCCGATAGCGCACAGGCCATCATGGCCGCCGCCAATAAACGGCAGCAACCAAACAGGGGGTCGATCAGCGGTAATCCATTCCGGCAAATAGCCTGCAACAGCCCTTTGCACGGCAGCAGGGAGAAGAGCGCCATAGTAAGCCAAACGAGGCCACTCTGACAGTGACCCGGATGACATAAATCTGTGTGCCGCCGTCGAATAAAATCACAATCTGTCGTTGTTCTGGCTCCGCTATACAAAAAGCCCCGAGAGCTTGCGCTTTCGGGGAAGAGGAAAAACATCGACAAGGAATTACAAAGGCATTGGGATCAGGTCTGAACCGGATCAGGCATCGACATAGAGCACCTGACCGCTAATAAAGCCATCGACGGAGCGCTCAAACGCCTTGCCAACCAGGGCGCCTGGCACCGGCTGGAAGCCCGGCATCATCTCGCCATATATGTCCCACGCCTCTTCCAGCACGGTCGGGTTGACCACATTGATGCGGATGCCGCGGGGCAGCTCGTGGGCCACGCACTGGACAAAGGTATCGATGGCGCCGCTGGTGGTGGCATCGGCAATGGCCAGCGGGATTGGCTTGATATTGAGGATGCCGGAGATCAGGGTGAAGGAGCCCCCCTGATTGATGTAGTTGAGGCCGACATTGACCAGATTGATCTGGCCCATCAGCTTGCTCTGGATGGTGGTTTGCCACTGCTCGTCGCTCATCTCGCCAAAGGGGGCGTATTCGCAAAATCCTGCGGTATTGACCACCGCATCGAAGGATCCCACGTTTTGGTAGAGCCGCTCGATAGACTCTCGGCTGGTGATATCCACCTGAAAATCACACCCCTCGCCGGAGCGGCTGGCGGTAATGACCTTGTGCTTGCCCAGACCACTGAGGGCGGCTTGCCCCATTTTCCCCTGAGCACCAATCAGAATGACAGTTTTCATCGTTAACCTCGCTTTGCTGGAAGAGCTGCAAGGTTAGAGAGCCACTGATACAATGTAAATCATGGGTGACTTGTATGTGATACAACTTAAATTGGTGAGGTGAGGGTGGAGAAGATCGATATCAGGCAGATGCGGGTGCTGGTGCTGCTGGCGAGATACAAGAGTGTGTCGCGGGTGGCCGAGCTGCTGGAGATCTCCCAGCAGGGGGTGAGCAGCCATTTGAAAAAGCTGCGCGACCTCTTTCCCGCCGAGCTGTTTATCCGCCAGAGCGCCGGGTTGCAGCCGACCGATTACGCCTGCGAGCTGGCTGACAAGTTTGAGCAGATCCTGGCCGATATCGACGGGGTCTTTGTGGCCGCCCCCTTCGATCCCGCCAGCAGCCAGCGCACCTTCAGGGTGATGGCCAACGAATATCCCCAGCTTGCCATTATTCCAAGGCTGGCAAGCGCCCTGCGCAGTCAGGCGCCCTCCATCCGGCTCGATGTGGTGGACTTTCAGGCCGAGCAGCATCTGGAGGCGCTGGCCAGCGGCGAGGTCGATCTGGTGATTGGTTTTGATGCCTATCTCGACCCGGGGTTGCTGCGCGCCACCCTGCGCCGGGATCACTACTGCTGCGTGCTGCGCCGCGACTCCCGTTATCTTCCGGACAACGCCCCGCAGGATATGGCGGCCATCCCCTTTGTGCAGTTCGCCAACAGCGTCGGCAATTTCGAAGGGCAGATGAACCCGCAGCAGGTCGCCAGCGCGGCGGTGGCGACGCTCCCCTGTTACACCTCGCTGCAAGCCTTTATGTCGGTCAATGACGTGGCGGCCTGCATTCCGTCGGCCATCGCCACCCTCGGCGATTTTCGTGTGCTGGAGCTGGCCGGGGCGCCCCAGCCGTTCGAGGTGGTGGTCGGCAGACACCGCAAAAGCCAGGGCAATCTCGCCATCGAGTGGCTGGCCGAGGTGATCAAGTCGGTCTGCGATCTTGCCATGCCGAGATAACGCCGCCGTTTGCCGAGAGCTGCACACGCCAGCCAGTGCGCTAACGGCAGGCTGGATCTGCGGGAGAAATCCTGCGATGGTGCGGGCAGTTATCCGCTTGTCCCGTTATCGAGTGAAAAGGAGTTGAGATGCGCATTGCCATGATTGGTCTGGGGGATATCGCCCAAAAAGCCTATCTGCCGCTGCTGGCGAGCGATGAGCGGGTCACCCCGCTGCTCTGCACCCGCAATCCGGCGGTGCTGGAAAAGCTGGCCCGCCAGTATCGGGTCGCCGAGTGCTTTACCGATGTGGCAGCCATGCTGGCCAGCCGCCCCGACGCCGTGATGATCCACGCCGCGACCGCCGTTCATCGCGAGCTGGCCGAGCAGTGCCTGCGCGCAGGGATCCCCACCTTTGTCGACAAGCCCCTGTGCGACAATCTGGCCGAAGCCGAGGCGCTGGCCAATCTCGCCATCGCGCAAGACTGCGCCCTCTTTACCGGCTTTAACCGCCGCTATCTGCCCGCCATGGACGCTGCGCGGGCCCAGCCGCTCACCGAGCTTAACTGGCAAAAACACCGCTTCGCCCTGCCGGGCAAGGCGCGGGATTTTTTGTTCGACGACTTTATCCATGTGCTCGACAGCCTCTGCTTCTATGGCGGCGTGCCGGACGGCGACTTTCATGCGGTATTGCGACCGGATACGAAGGACAACAGCCTGCTGGCCGGGGTAAGCGTCAGCTGGCAGAGCGGCGATCGCGCCATCAGCGGCAGCATGAACCGCAGCGCCGGGATCACCGAGGAGCGCATCGATGCCTATGGCGACAATCTCTCCCTGCACCTTGAGAACTGCACCCGCGGCAGCATCGCCCGCGACAAGCAGGCGCAGATGCTTAGCCCCAACGACTGGCAGCCGGTGCTGGCCCAGCGCGGCTTTGCCGCCATGCTGGAGCACTGGTATCAGCAGATTGCAATCGGCAAGGCAGATAGCGAGCTGATCGCCTCCTACCTGCACGGTCATCGGCTGGCGGAGCAGTTGGTGGCGCTGGCTGACAAGCGGGGATAAGGCTGGCTGGAAGCCTGAGGGATATGAAGACGAGGTGTGCGAAGATAGCGCACCAAAAACAACGGGGGCCGCAGTTGCGGCCCCCGTTGTTATGGGATGAGATGCATGGGATCAGATGCACTTCACCGGCTTGGGCAGGCCACCAATCTTGGTCGCCTGTTTGGCGGGTCCTTCCGGGAACAGCTTGTAGAGGTAGCGGCTGTTACCCTTCTCGGGGCCGTACTGCTTCTCCATCGCCTTGACCAGCGCGCGGATGGCGGGGGAGGTGTTGAACTCCAGATAGAAGGCGCGTACAAAGCGCACCACTTCCCAGTGCGGCTCCTCCAGCTCGATCCCCTCCTGCGCCGCCAGCACCAGCGCCAGCTCCTCGCTCCAGTCGTTGCTGTTGAGCAGGTAGCCCTTGGCATCGGTCTCGATGAGTTGGCCGTTGAATTCCAGCTGATGTTGTTCGGACGCAGACATGGGGGCTCCTCGCTAATGGGGCTATCAGGATTGGGCGGGCATGGTAGCGCCTTGATCCCCGGTGAGCAACCGACTCTCGTTGGCCAAATGCAGCAGCTGATCCGCCAGCTCGCTGATCAGGTTGAGCTGCTGGGTCAGCATCAGCTGCTCCTCGCTGCTATCCGGACTTATCACCGGGCACTGACCCCCGATGGAGCTGGAGGGGTTACCCGCCAGATGACCGGCGGCCTGCTCCAGGGTGTGGCAGATGTGGTGGCGTACCTCATCCAGCCCGCTAATGGCCTCCAGTTTGTCGCGATGGGCCCCCAGCGCCGAGATGTAGGAGAGCAGGGCGTGGTTGCGCCAGGTGAGGGTAAAGCAGAGATCGAGGAAGCGGCGGCGCTTTTGCGGCTCCACCAGCATGCTCTGCCAGGCGGTGGCCAGCTCGCTGTCCGCCAGATGGGCGCTCTTGCGCGCCACCCGATAGTCGATGGACTCGTCCCGCTGCTGCTTGAGGCTCGCCAGCACCGCCGAGAGGTAGCGGGCGTTGGCCGACAGGGAGTTGGCGATCAGGGTCGGCAGTCGCTTGTACTGCCAGTCCGGCCAGAGCCAGGCCACCAGCCCGTAGGAGATCAGGCAGCCGAGCAGGGTATCGAGCAGCCGCGGCCCGAGGATCGCAAAGCCGATGCCATCGAGCAGGTTGAACGCCATCAGCACGTAGAGGGTGATAAAGCAGACCGCGGCGCTGTAGTTGTTGCGCACCTGAGTGAAGAAGAGGAAGGCGGCCAGCCCCATCACCACCAGCTGGACGTGCAGCTCGGGAAACAGCCAGAGCACCGGAATGCCCACCAGGATCCCGACGAAGGTGCCAAACATCCGCTGCACCAGTCGGCGGCGGGTGGCGCTGTAGCTGGGCTGGCAGACAAACAGTACGGTCAGCAAAATCCAGTAGCCCTTTTCCAGATCAAAGGCTTGCAGTATGCCGTAGCCAATCACCAGCCCCAAGGAGAGGCGCAGCGCGTGGCGAAACACCATGGAGTGCAAGGTGAGGTGCTGCTTGAGCTGGGCCAGCAGCGGCAGGCGGGGCGGCCGCGCCAGCGCTGGCAGATCCTGCTCCGGCTGCTCGGGGTTTTGCAGCACTTCGGCGCTGCCCAGCAACTGGTTGATGCTGGCCAGATTGCGGCGCAGGAACTTCATCGGCGTCAGCAGGGTTTTCGGGTAGTGCTGCTTGAGATTGGTGAACTCCAGCTGATCGCCAAGGGCCTCCAGCGTCCAGTGGATGCGCTTGTTATGGGCGTAGGGCTTGTGCACCAGAATGGCGTAACCGAGCCGCTGGCACGCCTCGGAGAGTTGCAGGAACACCTCCTGAAATCCTTCCAGTACGATGCCCTGCTTGAGCTCGGCTTCCAGCCGACTATAGGGATAGTGGCTGGAGGTGGCGCGCTCGTGAATTTCCAGCGCCAGCAGGTAAAGGTGTAGCAGGCTGGCCAGCTCGGGGCTGGCCGGATGACGGCGGCTCAGGCGAGCGTTGAGGGCCGATTTGGTGAGGATCAGCGCGCTCACCAGATTGATATTGAGCTGGGCCAGATTGTGGCGAATGGCCTGGGCGCCGTGCTCGTCCGCCGGGAAGAAGCGGGATTTTTCCAGCAGGTAGCGACCAAGGGCGAAGTAGCTCTGGGCCAGCTGCTCGTGCAGGGTTTTGTAGGGCAGCAGCCAGAGCCAGATAAACGAGACCAGCCCGTACCAGAGGGCACCCGCGCCGAGCGCCAGCGGCTGGTAGAAGAGATCTGGCGCCTTGGCGGCTCCCAGCATGGTGTAGATGGCGATCAGCAGCGAGCCGAAGCTGATGGTGGCGTAGCGGGCACCGAGCGCCCCCACCATCACGAAGATAAAGGTGGAGCTGGCCAGCCCGATGGCAAACAGCCAGGGGGTGGGGTAGAGATACTGCACGCACAGGGACGCGAACATGAAGCAGATGAGCGTCATGGCGAGGTTTTTAAGCCGTCCCCACAGGCTGTCGTCGGTTTCGGCGATGGCACCGGCCACGACCCCGAGGGAGAGCAGCACGGTGAGCTGGATATTGCCGGTGGCCAGGGTGAAGGCGAGCAGACCGAGAATGGCCAGCAACACCTTGAGGGCGAAGTAGATGTGACTATCGCTTAGCAGTCGGCGCAGCAGGCCAGAGAGATCCATCGGCATGAAACAGGAACAACCCTTGAACGAAACGAGGGCAGGATGTTACCCCGCCAAAGGAGAAACGGCCCTGATTTGGATCAGGGCCGCTTCGCATCATATCCTTGATTTGCAACTTATCCTGACAGAAACAGGAGCCAATAAAAACCCCGCCGAAGCGGGGTTTTTGATTAGTTGCGGTTGCCGCCAAGCAGGCTCAGCAGGCTCAGGAAAATGTTGTAGATGGAGACATACAGGGTGACGGTGGCGGAGATGTAGTTGGTCTCGCCGCCGCGCACGATCTGCTGGGTGGTCAGCAGGATGGCCCCGGAGGAGAAGAGCATGAACATGGCGGACAGGGCCAGGCTCAGGGCGCTCATCTGCAGGAAGATGTTGGCCACCATGGCCACCAGCAGCACCCAGAAGCCGACAAACAACATGCCGCCGATGAAAGAGAGGTCACGCTTGGTAGTCAGGGCATAGGCCGACAGACCGAAGAAGGTGAGCGCGGTGCCGCCAAGGGCGGTCATCACGATCTCGCCACCACCATTGTTCATGTACATGTTGATGATGGGGCCCAGGCTATAGCCCAGCAGACCGGTCAGGGCGAAGGTGAAGACCAGCCCCATGCCGTTGTTGCGATTCTTCTCGGTCAGGAACATCAGACCGTAGACGCCGATCAGGAACACGGCCCAGTGCAGCGGCGGCATGTTCATCACGGTAGCGACCCCCGCCACCACGGCAGAGAAGCCCAGAGTGAGGGAGAGCAGCATATAGGTGTTACGCAGCACCTTGTTGGTATCGCGTACGGCACTTTGGGTGCCAGTGTAGATAGAACGGGTATCCATCTTGGGTGTCCTCTTGATGTCCGGGTGAGACGGCGAGCAGCCGCCTCGTGATCGCTGTTTGTTACTGCATGTTTACGCATTGTATGTAGAACAAATAGGGATGACGAGGAACAATTTCAAGCCACCTGCCATTTTGCTCCCGCACACTATCCCACAGGAAATATGTATTGCATATGAACAAGGGCTTAGCGTAGTATGCACGCCGTTCGGAGGGGTGGCAGAGCGGCTGAATGCACCGGTCTTGAAAACCGGCGATGGGCGACCATCCGTGGGTTCAAATCCCACCTCCTCCGCCATATTCAAAGAGAAAGCCCAAGCGGTCACCCGCTTGGGCTTTTTCGTATCTGCGGTTTCTGGCCGAAAATGGCCTTGAATGAAGGCGCCTACAAAGCGCCCTCGCACTCTATGTCCTAGACCAGAATGACCTGCACATCTCTGGCTTTGATCTGCTCGATGACCTCTTTATCCGCATCCTTGCCGGTGATCAGAATGTCGATCTTGCTGGCGGCGCAAAACAGCATGCCTGCCCGTTGCCCCACCTTGCTGCTGTCGGCCAGAACCACCAGTCGGCCGACGTGGTTGAGCATCTTCTGCTCTGCCATGGCGGTCAGCATATCCATCTTGTAGAGACCATCTGCGGTGACGCCCTTGCCGCTGGTAAACATCCAGTGTCCGGCATAGAGGGAGGAGATCTCGTCCTGCGGTGCCAGGGTGATGGATTGCGACTTGTTGTATTGACCGCCGATGATCACCACGCCGTCATGGTCATTCTCGATCAGGTAGTTGGCGAGCGGGAAGTAGTTGGTGATGACCTGAACATCCTGCCCGCAGATCTCCTGACCCAGCACGAAGGCGGTGGAGCCACAGTTGATGACCGCGCTTTCGCCCGGATTGATCAGCGCAGCCGCCGCCTGGGCGATGCGCACTTTTTCGCTGTGATTGAGGCTTTCGTTGCTGTCGAGAGGAGACCAGTGGGCCTTTCTGGCCAGCATCAAGGCTTCAGCCCCGTTGCGCACCTTGCGAAGTTTGCCGGAGTCATTGAGCTTGTTGATATCGCGGCGCGCAGTAGCCGGAGAAATATCAAAGGCTTGCATTATGCTGTTGACCGACAGATGACGTTTCTGATTGAGCAGTTCCAAAATGGCGTTATGGCGATGTGCTTCTGTCATATCATGCCTGATGATGATTGAATCTGATTGGGTGGTGATTATATCGCGCATAGGTGTCGATGACAGCAACCTTGTTAACTCTTCTGATAACGGGCGTTCAGGCGATCGTCAGACCGGCTTGTCGCGCGTGTTCGACCAGTCGCCCCTTGGCCGTTTTCAGGTTGCTGGCCCACTCTTCATCCTTGGCCCACATCTCCAGCACCAGGGGGCCGTTGTAACCGATTTTTGCCAGAGTGTGGAAAATGGCGGCAAAGTCGACCTCTCCTTCGCCAATGACCAGATCACGGAACTGCCCGCTGCAACTGGCCGTTACCTTGCGGGTGTCTTTGAGGTGGATCTGCACGATATGGTCTGCACTCAATTGCAGCTCGGTGCAGGTGTCATAGTTCCAGCCGGTGATATTGCCGACATCCGGATAGGCCATGAAGTAGGGGGAGGGGATCTGCTTTTTCAGCACCTCGAATTTGCTGAGGGAGTTGAGATAGGGGGTATCCATGATCTCCACACCCAGCATGATGCCTGCCCGTTCCGCCATCTTGGCGGCTGCCAGCATTCCTTCGATGAAGTGGCGGTGGGTTTCGTCGCTTTGCGGTTCGTAATAGACGTCATAGCCTGCCAGCTGGATGCAGCGAATGCCGAGCTTGTACGCCAGATTGATCGCTTTTTCCATGATGATGGCCGCCTGCGCGCGGATGGCCGGATCCTGCGAACCAAACGGAAAGCGGCGATGGGCGCTCAGGCACATGGAGTGCAACGGCAAGCTGTGCTGCTCGCACAGGCGTCTGAGCCGATAGATTTCGCTATCTGACCAGTCGAGCCGTTGCAGTTTTTCATCTGATTCATCAATGGATATCTCGATGAAATCAAAGCCAAGCTCCTTGGCCGATAGAATTTTCTCTTGCCACTCCAGTGCAGAGGGCATCGCTTTTTCATAAAGGCCGAGGCGTAAGGCATGGTCAAAGTGGTGCATACAAGCTCCTGCATTCAGATAGGGAAATAGCGGTTCAATACTTCGAGGATCCCGCCCTCGTCGTTGCTCTCGCAGGTGACCCGGTTGGCCATCTGTTTGACCTCCTGCTCGGCATTGGCCATGGCGATGCCCATCCCTGCGAGGCAGAGCATGGAGGTGTCGTTGTGGTTGTCGCCGATGGCGACCAGTCGCGCCGGGCTGATCCCTTGCTGGTCCAGATAATCCTGCAGTCGCGCTCCCTTGCTGTTGCCGCGGCGGGCAAAATCGACCCGATTGGCCCATGACTGCTCGCCACTGAAGTGTTCGCGTACCCAGGGGTGATGTGAGAAGGCCTGAATGGCGGTGATCTCTCCCTCGGCCACGAACTTCCAGACATGTCTGCTGTTGGCCAGCTCCTCTTCAAACGAGTCAACACTGGCTACCTGCGGCTGGATCGGCGGCGCAAAGCTGCTGGCCCACTGTTGCAGGGCCGCCACGTAGCGCACCGACTGATGAGCGGAGTAGACCATGCGGTCAGTGACATACATGACGAGGTTGAGCCGGTGATCCCTTGCCAGTGCGATAAAGCGTTGTGCCAGTTTATGGGGAATTGCGTTCTCTGCCAGCACGGCGCGTTGCTCGTAGTCGTAAACGTAGGTGCCGTTGCAGCAGATAATGGGGGTGGTCAGACCCAGTTCGTGATGATAAGGGTGGGCTGCCGTGTGATGTCTGCCGGTGACCAGCATGACGGTGGCCTGCTCCTTGATCCTCATGATGGCCTCTTTGACGGCCGGCATGATGGTGTGAGCACTGGTCAGGGTGGTGCCGTCGAGATCGAGGGCCAGGGCGTGATAGCGCATCGTCTGATCTTCTTGTTATCTGGTGAGAGTGGGGAAAATGCAGGGCGTGATTGATACGATGCTCTTGTCGGCTCATATCAATCACCACCCATTGCACTACCCGACGTACTGATAAGCCGTGCTTATTAGAGGAAAGACTTGTAAGGCAGCTCCGGCTCGTCGATGAAAATGTCATCAAATCCGCGCGGGTGCTGGTAGTGCAGCTTGCTCTGGTCGGTCGGGAAGGTGTATTTGCCACCGACTTGCCAGAAGAAGGGGCTGAAGCGATAGCCGAGGCGCTCTTTCTTCATATTCCACAACACTTCGATCTCGCGGGGATCATTTTGGAAGTTGGCCCAGATATCGTGATGGAACGGGATCACTACCTTGGTGTTGAGGGATTCCCCGGCGCGCAAGATGTCTGAGGAGGTCATCTTGTCGGTCACACCGCGCGGGTTCTCGCCATAAGAGAGCAGGGCTACATCGATTTGGTAGTCGTTGCCGTGCTTGGCATAGTAGTTGGAGTAGTGAGAGTCACCCGAGTGGTAGAGGTTGCCACCGGATGTTTTGACCAGATAGTTCACCGCCCGATCGTCCATGCCATCCAGGATGTTCTTGTCGGTGGATGAGACCCCCGCCGGCAGGGTGACCAGCGCGGTACGGTCAAAGGCATCGAGTACCTGGATCACGATATCGCCCACCGGGATCTCGTCACCCACACGCGCCACCACACAGCGCTCGGCCGGTACTCCCCAGCGCTGCCAGAGTTCGACACAGGCCTTGGGGCCAATGAACTTCACATGTTCACCACAGTTTTGCAGCACGGCAGCCGCCACATTGACGTCGATATGGTCGGCATGGTCATGGGTGGCCAACACCGCATCAATATCTTTAATCCCGAAAGGATCGAGCACGAAAGGTGAGGTTCTCAGATTGGGTTGCAGCTTGCGCACGCCCCCCATCCGCATCATCTGGTGCTGCTTGTTCATGTTGGGATTGCCATGGGTGCGCTTGCCGGTGCCGCACCAGAAGTCGATGGAGATGTTGGTATTGCCGGCAGACTTCAGCCAGATACCGGTGCAACCCAACCACCACATGGCGAATGTGTTCGGTTTTACCTCTTCCTGTTCAATCTCTTCATTCAGCCAGGTGCCCCACTCGGGGAAGGTGCTGAGGATCCACGATTCACGGGTGATTTCTTCAATCTTGCTCATCTCACATACCTTTCTGATTTGATGGTTCACACAGTGGTGATTCATCGGATGATGACATGGCTTGCATGGTTGCGAGCCAGTGATTTGTTTTGATTGGTTGTGACTATATTACCAGCCGTTGTGATTATCAATGATTATGGTGATTGTTTTGTGAGATTAATTGCGGCATATCACAATCAAGAGACGAGTATGTTTTTAAGTATTTGTATTTATTGGATTTACTTATTTTTAGCATATTTTAAGGGATTCTTTGAATCCTTTTATGCGGTTTTGATTGCCCTTTTAACCGAAATTTCACATCCGGCTTGTGGAAAAAAGAGATTCTCTCGACATAGATCTTCATCACAATAAATCACATTGTGACTATGTATGATTATTTTAGATTTTGCAGTGAGTGGTGACAGTTGAATCTGCTCGCGGGACGTCAGGTAAAGCAATGCCCATATGAATGGTGAGATGTCTGCACCAATCCAATAGCAATGAGTTGTCCTCATCTGGACGGAGCATAAATATGGAAACCCTCTACAACGCTTTTTACATCTTTTACAGTCAGGTGATGACCAAGGCACCCCTGCTGTTGGGGCTGGTGACCTGTCTTGGCTACCTGTTGCTCAAGCAGGATGGCACGACGGTCGTCAAGGGGACGGTGAAGACCATCGTCGGTTTCATGCTGGTGCAGGTGGGCGCCAGTACGCTGGTGGCCGGCTTCAAGCCGGTGGTGGACAAGATTGCGGAATATCATCACCTCACCGGTTCAGTGATTGACCCCTACACCACCATGATGGCGACCATGGAAACCATGGGAGAGAACTACTCCTGGGTCGGATATGCGGTATTGCTGGCCCTTGCCCTCAATATTCTGCTGGTGTTGCTGCGGCGCTATACCGGGATCCGCACCATCATGCTGACCGGCCACATCATGTTTCAGCAGGTAGGTCTGATCGCGGTCTTCTATATGGTGATGGGGGCCTCGATGTGGGAAACCATCCTCTATTCCGCCGTCATCATGGCGCTCTATTGGGGGATCTCCTCCAATATCATGTTCAAGCCGACTCAAGAAGTGACCGGCGGGGCCGGGTTCTCCATCGGTCACCAGCAACAGGTCGCTTCCTGGATTGCCACCAAGGTGGCTCCGAAACTGGGCAAAAAGGAGGAGAGCGTCGATCACCTGAAGCTGCCCAAGTGGCTGCATATCTTCCACGACAGCATCACTGCGACCGCGATTGTGATGACCATCTTCTTCGGTATCATCCTGCTCTCGTTTGGTCTCGATAATCTGCAGCAGATGGCGGGTCAGACCCACTGGTCTATCTATATTCTCGAGACCGGCCTCAAGTTTGCGGTTGCCATACAGGTCATCGTGGTGGGGGTGCGGATGTTTGTCGCCGAGCTCTCCGAGGCCTTCAAGGGGATCTCCGAGCGGGTCATTCCCAACGCCGTCCTGGCAATCGATTGCGCTGCTATCTACGCCTACTCACCTAATGCCATGGTCTTTGGCTTCATGTGGGGGGCCATCGGTCAGTTCCTTGCAGTGCTTGCCCTGCTGGCATTCCAGGCGCCCATCATGATTATCCCGGGCTTTATTCCCATGTTCTTCTCCAACGCCACTATCGGGGTGTTCGCCAACCACTTTGGCGGCTGGCGAGCGGTGATGAAGATCTGCTTCGTCATGGGGATCATCGAGGTGCTTGGCTCTGCCTGGGCGATCCACCTGTTCGCGGTCAATGGCACCAGCTTCAACGGCTGGATGGGGATGGCTGACTGGGCGCTGGTATTCCCGGTGATCATGCAGGGCCTCTCGTTATCTTCCCTGTTCTTCTTGGTGTTACTGGCTGGTGCCGGGCTCTATATGTACTTCGCTTCCCGCACGTTGCGGATGGAAGAGGATATGGCTGTTCCGGATACTGCCGTGGCAGAAGAAGTGACCGAACTGTCAGCCTTGCCAGCCGAGAGTGCCAAAGGGGGACATGCGGTGCGGATCCTGGCGGTATGCGGCAACGGTCAGGGCTCATCCATGATGATGAAAATGAAGATCGGCAAGTTTCTCGAGCAGCGTGGGGTGCCCCATGTCATGGACTCCTGCGCCGTGGCCGATTACAAAACCAAGCTGCAGACCACCGACATTATTGTCTCTTCCAAGCATCTGGCCGGTGAAATGAGTCCCGGTGAGGGCAAGTTCGTGCTGGGTGTGCAGAACATGCTTAACCCGAATTCGTTTGGCGATGAGCTGTTGGGCCTCATCAAAAACAACTTTGCAAATTAAGCCGATGAGCCTCGCTGCATTTGGCCGCGGGCAAGGAGAACAAGATGAAATTCAAACAATCTCTGATGGAAAACAACTCTGTATTGCTCAACGCGGTAGCGACTGATTGGCGCAGCGCCATCAAATTGGGTACTGACATGCTGATCCGCTCCGGCGCCGTGGAGCCGCGTTACCACGATGCCATTATCGGTAGTATCGAAAAAATGGGTCCCTACATTGTGATTGCACCGCAGTTTGCGATGCCTCATGCCAGACCAGAAGATGGGGTCAATCGCACGGCGTTCGCACTGGTCACCCTGACCACACCGGTGAAATTTGAGGGGGAAGAGGAGCCGGTGGACGTGCTGGTAACGCTGGCGGGGAGCACCTCGGATGAACACATGGAGGGGCTGATGGAGGTGACTCAGGTGCTGGAGGATGAATGCAGCGAGAGCGGGATCAACCTCGACAAGCTGCGAGTGTGCCAGAGCACAGCAGATGTATTCAACGTCATTGATCAGGCGCTGGCGCAAGTGGTCTGAGGCACCCAAAGCGGCCCCGTAAGGGGCCCAGGAGAACGAAATGTACAACTCATTGAAAGAGGCGGTACTGGAGGCCAACCTGCTGTTGCCCCGGTACGGTCTGGTTACCCTGACATGGGGCAACGTTTCCCAGATTGATCGCACCCGGGGCGTCGTGGCTATCAAGCCGTCCGGAGTCTCTTACGACAATATGACCATTGACGATATCGTGGTCGTTAATATGGATGGGAAGGTTGTTGATGGGCATTTATCCCCATCCAGTGATACTGCAACCCATCTGGTTTTATATAAAGCGTTCCAAGGTATTTCTGGTATTGTGCACACGCATTCTCGTCATGGCACTATTTGGGCGCAAGCAGGCATGGATATTCCTGCATTGGGGACGACCCACGCCGATTATTTTTATGGGGATATACCCTGCACGCGTCCGCTGACCGAAGATGAAATTCGCGTTGATTATGAGAAGAATACCGGTGAGGTCATTGTCGAAGAGTTCTATCGGCGCGACCTTGACCCGCTGGCCTTGCCAGGCGTAGTCATTACCGGCCATGCCCCGTTTTGCTGGGGCAAGAGTGCGGTAGACGCGGTGCATAATGCGCTGGTTCTGGAAGAGGTTGCAACAATGGCACTGGCAACCAGAGCGTTGAATCCGGCCATCCATATTGCGCAGGAGTTGTCTGACAAACACTATTTCAGGAAACACGGTGCCAATGCTTATTATGGTCAGCGTTAATTAGTCACCATATACGTTAAATTTTAAATATATTATTTAGTGACTTCAGGTTACGGCCTCTTTTCGACATTAAATCAATGGCCTTGTGTATCCTGCCAACAATTTAAATTAAGGAAATATATTATGACTAAGCCAATGTTACAGATTGCTCTGGATTCAACCGATCTTGCAACTGCAGTAGATATTGCAGATCGCGTCGCCGGTTATGTCGAAGTGATCGAGGTCGGCACTATTCTGGCTTTTGCAGAGGGCATGTCTGCGGTACGCACCATGCGCGAGCGTCATCCTGATCACATCATCGTATGCGATATGAAGACCACAGACGGTGGCGCCATTCTGGCCCGCATGGCCTTCTCTGCGGGTGCTGACTGGATTACGGTGTCAGCGGCCGCCCACGTCGCTACCATTGCAGCCTGCAAAAAGGTGGCAGATGAGTTTGGCGGGGAGATTCAGATCGAGATCTATGGTAACTGGACACTGGAGGATGCCAAGCAGTGGGCTGATATGGGGATCACTCAAGCGATTTATCACCGCTCGCGGGATGCCGAGCTGGCCGGTGTCAGTTGGATGCAGGCCGATTTGAGCAAGATGCGGGCACTCTCCGAGCTGGGGCTGGAGCTGTCGATCACCGGCGGTATTGTGCCGGAAGATATCCATCTGTTTGAAGGTATCCGCGCCAAGACCTTTATCGCCGGGCGGGCATTGGCCTCTGAAAGCGGACAGGCAACCGCCGAAGCGTTGCGCCGCGAGATAAACAAATATTGGTAATGGGATCGGGGCGGCGCCACCTGTGCCGCCGCCCTGTTTTTTCTCTTACATTTTCTTGCCTGCCAGCTTCATCCCTGTTCACTGCTCTCTTTTTTCCACCGGCAATGCTTTGGTTGTTTCGCTCTATTTTGTGTTACACCACCACTCCCGATAGCTGGCGAGGCGGTAGCCGCGCTCGGTGATAAGAGCGGGCAGGGACGGGTCGGTCAGGATCGCCAGTTCGTTGAGGCGGGGCTGGCAGTAGGAGCTGCCCTGCATCTCCATATCGATAAAGGAGGGGTGGCACATGATCTCGAGCGAATGGGTCCCCTGTTCACTGGCCTCATCGAGCAGTTGCAGCAGACTGTTTTGGGTCAGCTGCGCGCCGTAGAAGCGGTCATCGAACCGATCGCAGCTGTGCGGGTGGTTGACGGTCAGACCGTGGCGGGCGATTTCGCCCCGGTCGATGCGAAGTGGCAGGTCATGGGCTTTGGCGAAGGCCTCCACCAGCGGGTAGAGTGTCGGCAGCATATGAACATGGTGGTGGCTGTCGATATGGGTCGGCTGCTGGCCGAAGATCGCGACAAAGCGCTGATACTGACTCGCCAGCTCGCCGGATATCTCCGCCAGATCCAGCTCTCCGGCTTCACTCTTGTGCCAGATCCCCTTGTTGAGATCGCCCTGCTCGTTCACCAGCGAGGTGAGCGGTGTGAGCGGTTTGCCCCAGCTAAGCATAAAGTGCAGCCCGACTGGCAATTCGGGGAAGCGTTTGGCCAGCCAGGCGGCATGCTCGATGGCGGGGGAGGTGACAATCGCAGTGGTGGAGCTGACGACCCCGTGCTCGAACGCCTCTACGATGCCGTAGTTTTGGGCGCGGCAGAGGCCGAAATCGTCGGCGTTGATGATCAATCTCTTGCTCATGAGGATTCCCTTGCGGTTAAGCGCCCCGCCGGTTCGGGCGGGGCGTGTTGGCCTCAGGCGAGGGCGTCGATGGCGGCAGCGAAGTTGGGCAGGTGTTCGCGGTGGGCCAGCAGCAGCTCACGGGCGACGATGCGGGCATCGTTGTCGGAGTGGATCAGTGGGTTGAGGTTCATCGCCAGCAGCAGGTCATCGAAGTTGCCACTGATGGCGGCGTTGGCGGCGGCGATCTCGAAGCTCTTGATGAGATGCACCAGCCCGTTCACTTTGTCGTCAAAGCGGGTGAGACGCGGGTGGGGGATGGCGCCGTCACGTCCGATCAGGCAGCTCATCTCCACCGTCCAGTCGGCCGGGATATTGGTGACATGGCCCTGATGGGGCACGATGACGTAGTGCTCGCTCTGCTTGTCGTTGTAGATGGCGCTGATCACTTCGCAGGCTGCATCGGAGTAGTAGGCGCCGCCACGCAGCTCCAGCTCCTTGGGCTTTTCGCACAGCTCGGGGTTCTGGTAGAGCTCGAACAGTTTCTTCTCGACCTGCTGCACGACTTGAGCCCGTGCGCCGCCTTTATAGAACTCGCCCATCTCGATCCCCAGCATCTCTTTCTCCTTGAAGTAGTAACGCAGGTAGGAGCAGGGAAGCAGGCGCAAGCCGCGGATAAAATCGGGGTCGAACGGCAAGTCGAAGATGTTTTTGACCGAGCTGGCGCGGGTCAGGCTGCCATCGGCGACCCCTTCCAGCAGCTCGTCAAAGCGGGATTCGCCGTTGATCAGCACATCGCCGATAAAGACCAGATGGTTGAGGCCGAACAAATCCATGGAGAGGTGATCCTGTTCGGTCAAATGGAGGGCATCGCGCACAAACATCTGCATGCCGACCGGAATGTTGCACACCCCGATAAAGCGGCGGAAGTTGGTATGACGGCGCACCGCTTCGGTCACCATGCCGGCCGGATTGGTGAAGTTAATCAGCCAGGCATCCGGGCAAAGCTCTTCGACGTCGCGGATGATGTCGAAGATGACCGGAATGGTGCGTAGCCCTTTAAACAGGCCGCCTGCGCCGTTGGTCTCCTGCCCCAGCATGCCGTGGCTCAAGGGGATGCGCTCATCCTTCTCCCGCGCCTGCAACTGGCCTACTCGAAGCTGGGTGGTGACGAAGTGGGCGCCCACCAGTGCCTCGCGGCGATCCAGGGTTTTGTGCAGGGTCATGGGGATGCCAGCCTGGTGGATCATCCGTTGGCAGAGGTCGAAGATGATGTTCAGTTTCTCTTCGCCAGCGGGAATATCCACCAGCCACAGCTCGCTGATGGGCAGCTCGGCATAGCGCTTGATGAAACCATCGACCAGCTCGGGGGTGTAGCTGCTGCCGCCGCCTATGGTGACTACCTTGATCTTCTCGCTCATAAATCCCTCTTTATCGATCTTTCTAGGTTTGATGGTGGCCGCTCTGTCATCAGGGTGAGAGGGGCCGCAGCCGCCTGTGGCAGGGGCTGGTCACAATGGATTGGTTCTCTTGAACCGGGTTGTTTAGGTCAGCAACTCGCTGGTCTCAGGCTGAACTTTCGAATTTCGGATAGAGATATTTGCGGTAACTGCCCGGGGTAAACGAGGTGAGCTTCTTGAAGTTTTTGATAAAGAGGCTGACGTCGTTGTAGCCGGTCTCGAAGGCGATATCGGCCACCGAGTTGTTGGTCACCTCCAGCTGCATCTTGGCGTAGTTGATCCGGATCTCGTTGATGATCTGCATCGGCGTCTTGTTGTAGTAACGCCGGGTGGCCCTGGTCAGATACTCCTGGCTCTTGCCACAGAGGGAGACCATGTTGGCCAGCGCATCCTCGGCAAAGAGGGGGCGATCGTGCATCCGCTCCACGGTTTCGTGCAGCCAGAGCGGAAGATCATCGCTGGCGGAGGTGTCCTTGTAGTGACGCAGCCGGTTCATCACCGCGTAGGTCACCACTTCGAGAAATTCGGTCAGCGCCTCTTCCCTAAACCCCGGCGAGACCAGCACCGACTCGATGTAGCTGAGGAACTCGCTCTTGAGCGCATAGGCCTGTGAGGCGACGAAGTGTTCCGGCAGCAGGTATTTGAAGTGCTCGTCAAAATAGGTACGGGTGATCCCGACGTTGAAGATGCGGGTGGTGCCGAACTCGTAGAAGCTCTGATGGCGGGAGCCGAGCGGGATAAATACCACGTCCCCCCGCTCCAGCAGCACCCGCTTGCCGTTGACCTCCTGATAGTAACGACCGGTCAGTACCAGGGTGAACTCGTAGTAGTCGTGCTGGTGCAAACCGGTTCCGCTCACCTGTTTGTTGTAGATGAACATGTGGAACGGTTTGTTGTTAAACAGTTCGGTTTCCCGGATTGTTTTGACGCTCATGAGTCGCTTCCTGATCTGCGGGCCGATGACGGGGCCTCTCGCCCTGTCCGGAGGTTATTGGTTCTGCAGCTTTTCGTGCAGCTCGATCAGCTCGCTGATCTGCTCACGGGCCAGCATGGAGGTCATCAGGTGATCCTGGGCATGAACCAGCACCAGAGTGACCGGGATCTTGCCCTCGCCCTGATCGTCCTCGATCAGCTGGGTCTGTACCAGATGGGCGGCATTGAGCGCCTCGCGGGATTGAGCCATCAGCTGGTGAGCGGCGGCCAGATCCCCCTCCTTGGCCTTTTTCAGCGCGGTGTAGGCGAGACTGCGGGCCTGCCCGGAGTTGATGATAAGCCCCATTACCACCTCTTCCAGATCGTTGCTGGTGGTGGCCTCTTCAGTGATGTTGTCCAGATCGAACATGTGTCGTTCCTTACGTAAATGCGTTAATTGAAACCGTTAATTAAAACCATGGTTGCGCGCTACCTCGGCAAACCAGTAGCCGCTCTTCTTGATGGTGCGCTGCTGGCTCTCCAGATCGAGGCGGACGAAGCCGTAACGGTTCTTATAGGCGTTGAGCCACGACCAGTTGTCGATAAAGGTCCACAGGTGATAGCCGCGACAGGCGCTGCCCTCTTCCAGTGCGCGATGCAGCCACTGGAGGTGCTCGCGAATGAACTGGATGCGGTAGTCATCCTCCACACGTCCCTCGGGACCGATAAAGCGCTCTTCCCCTTCGACCCCCATGCCGTTCTCCGAGATGTAGCAGGGCAGGTTGCCGTAGTTGACTCGCAGGTCGGTGAGGATGTCGTAGATCCCTTTTTCGTAAATCTCCCAGCCGCGGTGGGGGTTCATCTTGCGGCCCGGCATCTCGTAGTAGTCGAACAGATCTTCCGGCGTGCGCGGTACACCCTGCCACGCCACCTCTTTGGCCTTGACTCGGCGTGGCTGGTAGTAGTTGATGCCGAGGATATCCACCTTGCCGGCGGCGAGCAGCGCCTTGTCACCCTCTTCGATCTGTGGCAGCAAGTCGTACAGCTCTAGCAGCGCGACCAGCTCGGGGTCGTAGCTCCCCTTCAGGGCCGGATCGAGGAAGCTTTTGTTGAGCAGCAGATCCGCGATGCGGGAAGCGGCGAGATCAGCCGGATCCTGCGAGCGGGGATAGGTCGGGCTCAGGTTGAGGATGATGCCGATCTCGCCATCATGCTGGCAGGCGCGATAGGCCTGCACGGCACCGGCATGGGCCAGCGCGGTGTGGTAGGCGACGGTGGCCGCCCGACCAAAATCGACCACGCAGGGGTAGTGGTAGTGGCCAAGGTAGCCGCACTCGACCGGCACAATCGGCTCGTTGAAGGTGAACCAGTGCTTGATGCGACCGCCAAACAGGTCGAAGCAGCGGGTGGCGTAGCGCACATAGGCGGCCACCACTTCCCGGCTCTCCCAGCCGCCACGCTCCTGCATGCACATCGGCATGTCGAAGTGGTAGAGGTTGATAAGCGGGGTGATCCCCTCGGCCAGCAGCCGGTCAAAGACGGCGTTGTAGAAGCTGACCGCCTCCTGGTTGATTTCGCCCACCCCGTCCGGGATCAGCCGTGACCAGGAGATGGAGGTACGAAAACTGTTGTGCCCCAGCTGCTTGAGCAGCTTGATGTCGCTCTCGAAGTTGTCATAGAAGGTGGAAGTGTCGGTCGGGCCGACCCCGTTGTGGAAACGCTGCGGTTCGATGGAGAACCAGTAGTCAAAGATATTGGCGGATTTGCCGCCGCGGTTGGCGGCGCCTTCCATCTGCGGGGCCGAGCTGGCGCTGCCCCACCAGAAGTTATCCGGAAAACGATACTGCATGGGTTACTTCTCCAGGCTGTTAGGGGAGGAGTTTTGCTCCTCCCTTGCTGTCATTGGAATGGCTGTTATCAGAACTTCAGAGCCAGAGCGATATCCTCTTCGCTCTCCTCTTCTTCATCGATGACGTTCTGCGCTTTGTTGGCAATCAGCACGAAGGGGATATACATCATGGTCGCGACACCCAGGTTGAATATCGCCAGACAGAAGGCGGCCACGCTGCCGTTGGTGTTGAAGAAGGCACCCAGGCCGGTCGGCATGGTCCATGGCGCTATGTTGGTGATGGGCGGGATGATCCCGGCGTAGTAGGCCGCCATGGTGATCCCCATCAGTACCGGGTGAACCAGGATGAAGGGCACCAGCAGGATGGGGTTCATGATGACCGGCAAGCCGAACAGAATGGGCTCGTTGATCTGGAACATGCCGGAGGGCAGACCCAGCTTGGCGACCTGACGGTAGTCATCGCGACGGGAGACCATAAAGATGGCGATGATGAGGCCCAGCGTGGCACCGGTGCCGCCGAGGAAGACGAAGGAGTCAGTGATCGGCTTGGCCCAGAAGTGGAACTGCTTGCCTGCCTCCAGCGCCGCTTCGACCGAACCGTACTGGTTGTAGAGGGCGACGTTTTCCAGGGCGAAGGGGAAAAGTACGCCTGACTCCAGCGCAGTGAGCGCCAGCATGCCGTGTACACCGAAGAACCAGAGGAAGGAGGAGAAGATCACATAGACCCAGCCCACCAGACCCCCCATATTGGCCAGCGGGGTGGAGATACTGTCCATGATCAGCTGGTGGAAGTTGGTGCCGGCATTGTTCAGCAGGTAGGAGATCACCCCCATGATGGAGAGGATGATAAAGCCCGGGATCAACGCCGAGAAGGAGCGGGAGACAGAAGCTGGAACGCTGTCTGGCAGGGTGATGACCCAGTTGCGACGGACGATAAAGGCGAACATCTCGGCTACGGCGATACCGATCAGCATGCCGGAGATGATGTTGGCTCCGCCCAGCCAGTTGGCGCCGACCGCATAGGCTTCGCCCACGCTGAACGGCGTGACGGTCATAAAGGCTGCAACCGACAGCAAACCGGAGGCCAGGGGGTCGGTCTTGCGCTCTTCGGCCAGTGCCAGACCAATAAAGAAGGGGGCCATCAGGGACATGATCCCCAGGGTGCCGTTATAGACGTTGCCGCCGATGCTCTTGAGGCCATCAAGGGTGGCGATGGTGGCGGGATCGATCCGCACGCCGATAGAGTAGAAGAAGGAGCCTTCGCCAAAGCTCAGAAAGACGTTATTGATGAGAACGAACATGGCCCCGACCAGCGTCAGGGGCATCAGCTTGATAAAACCGTTCTTGATGGCGTTGACATGAGGTTGTTTGCCTAGCTTGACGGCTATGGGCAGTATGACCTTCTCCAACGATGCGATGATGTTGCTCACAGGGATCTCCTTACTGCGCGAGGCTCTTCTTGATAGAGGCTACCGCCGCCTTCAGTACGCCGAGGCCATCGACCTTGCCGTAGAGCAGGGTGTCGATCACCTCGACCGGCTTGCCCGGCAGTTGCTGCTGGATCTCCGGCAGCATGTAGGCGATTTGCGGGCCCAGCAGCACCAAGTCGGCATCCTGTCCCTTCTCGCCGGCCAGGGTCTCCGGGTAGGCATCGATCAGCACCGGCACATCATATTTTTCCGCCTGCGCCTTCATCTTTGAAACCAGCAGTGAAGTGGACATCCCGGCAGAGCAAAACAGGTAGATACGCTTCTTTTCCATAACCCTTCCCTCAACGCTTGAAAACCAAATGAACAGATCGGTCGAGATGGTTGCCTGTTGTGTTATCAAGACAGATCAATCATCTCCAGTTGACCTCATTGTATCTACCCATGGGTTTCATCTGGTATTTCGATATTTATATCAATAGTCTTTTGTTGACCATGGTTTTTGCCGTCGTTCACATTTTTGATGGGCAGGCGCAGCGGAAATGAGAAGGGATGGGGCGCAAGGAGGATGTTTTCCTTGGTTTAATCTTTATTTTTCAGTTGGTTATTTTTGTGGCCTTAAAGATTGCTGCAAGTTGGCTGAAAAAGATCAATAACGGGTGCTAGCTCACGTTTCACAAAGAATGCAACCTGATTGATATTCAGAATGGCGGGGATGAGCTGCCACTTTTTCAACAAGGTGTGCGCTCATTGACCATTTGCGGCAAGTGGGTTGACGAGTGAGGATGGTTGTTGCTGCGCAGAGCGGGTTGAAAGAGAGGGGGAGCAGACACTCTTACAGGGGACGTGGCGGTACGTCAGAGTTAAATGAGTAAGGGCTGAGGGGTCAGTGCAGTGAGAGGAGAAGGCACAAAGGGATAAAAGCTGACCCCGGAGTAGCTCCGGGGTCGGCGGGGAGGGCGTTAGATCCGCCCCTGATAGCGCAGGGGGAAGCGGCCCTGACTGTCGGGCTGGCCGAGGAAGGGGAGCCCTTGCTGCATCTGCGGCGGCAGTTCGGGGCCCGGTTTCAGGGTGCCCTGGAACAGGTACTGGCCATTGGGTTGCAGCTCGAGGCGACCCATGGTCTGTACCGCATCCGAGCCCTGCTTGAGTTCGGCCACCAGTTTGGAGTCGAGGCAGGCGAGTTTCACCTCGGGGTCGGCCAGATCCAGTTTGCCCGCCGGGGTATCGGCGCTGGCGTTGTACCAGTCGAGGTTGCCGTAGAGGTTGTCACACCAGGGGTTGCCCTGGGCAAACTGCTCCACCTTGAGTTGCAGCTGGCCGGTGATGGTGAGCGGGATCGGCAGGCGCATCGGCACCCGGCTCTGCAACCAGGGGGCGGGGGCGTTGAGGGTCAGATCCCGGCCGAAGGCGGCACCATTCCAGCCGACAATGCCCTGACCGTTCAGCCCGTTGCGATCGCCAAAGCGTATGGCTACTTCGGGGGCGAAGCGCAGCAGCGACCAGCCGTTGAGATCCCAGCGCAACTGGTTCACCGATTCGCTGGCATATTGCAACCGGGCGATCTGACCGCTCCAGAGGGTGCCGCTCACCCCTTCCAGTTTCAGCAGGTTGGCAACGTTGGCAGGCAGCGGCAGATAGCGCGCCACCAGCGCGGCAGGCAGGGTGGCCAGCAGGAAGACCAGATAGGCGGCCAGAAACAGGCTGGCAATCAGGATGCGTTTTTTCATTGTGGACGACTCAACTGCAAACGTCTGACCTTGACCAGACCCAGGGCCAGATCCTCTCGGGCGATCTCGATGATTTGAACCTGAATGCCGTGCTGCTCCACCAGAGTGGAGAGCCAGAGCAGCAAGTCATCGAACTGGACCGTGTCGATCCACACTTGCAGCTCCTGCGCCTGGGGTTGCAGCCGGGCAATCTTGATCTTGTGGTTGAAGGCGGTGCGGTTGACGACCCCTTCCAGGGTGCCGCTGGTATCGATCTGACGACCCGATCCACCCTGCATGGCCAGCACCTCTTCCCCCTTCTCCTTGAGCCAGGCGAGGGTCTGCTGCTGGTTCTGCACCTGCCGCTCCCGCTCGGCAATGCGATTATTGATCGGTTGCCAGATGCTCCAGTAGAAGAGGCCGACCAGCAACAGGGCGCCACCTGCGACCACCAGCCGCTGTTCCCGTGCGGTGATGCCGTGCCACCAGCTCTGCAATTTTTCCATCATGATGATTTACCCTTGAGCACCAGTGCGCCCTCTACCTTGCCCTCGGTGCTGCGCACCTCGCCCTGTTGCACCTCGAATTGTTTGCCTGCCAGCTCGCGGAACCGCTCGATCTCGGCAAAGCCGGGGGCGGTCACCTGCAGCCGCAGCTCGCGGCGACTGGCATCAAAGCGCATCACCTGCGGTTTCAGACCGGGTATTTCGGCAAAGGTGGGGGCCAGCTCGGTCAGCATCAGCAGCACGCCGTTTTGCGGGGCCTGTCCCATCTGTTGCAGGTGCTGGGTCATCTGGCTGCGCACGTTCACGATGCGGTTCTCCCCCGGGAAGATGCGGGTATAGACGGCACGGATCTCCGCTTTCAGCGCCTTGTCCTGCTCGGTGAGCTGATAGAGCTGCACCCCGCGCTGGCCGAGGGCCACCAGCAGCAACAGGCCGGCGGTGATGGCCACCTTGCGCCACTGCAACCAGTAGCGGGCATATTCGGTCTGCGGTCGGTAGGGGCCGGTCAGCAGGTTGGCCCGGCAGGTGAGGGCCCCCTTGGCCAGCAGCAGCATGGGCAGCTCGGGCTCCGCTGCCTGCCAGTTGGCGGCGGCAATGGCGGGCACCGGGGTGTGGCTGTGGATGGTGACCGGCTCGGCTTCGGTTGCCAGCAAGATGGCCAGCAGTGGCTCGTCGGCGACGATCCCCTGACAGGGGCCCTGGCGTACCAGCCACTCGCTGCCAAGTTGCAGCGCAGACCAGCCATCAGCGGCCTGTGGCAGCGCCAGCACATCGGGCAGCAGTTGCAGGCTCTTGAGGCCAGCGGTATCGAGCCAGTCGAGCCACTCGGCCATCTTCTGCCGATCCACCGCCATCAGGTCGACCTGTTGCCCTTCGTGGGCCAGCACCACCAGATGGAGCTCATCCACGTCGGAGGCGATCTGCTCCTCCAGCAGGTAGGGGAGGGCCGCCGCTGACTGGCGGTTGTAGCGACCCGGCAGGGTGACGCGCCGGAAGATCAGATTGCTGCCCGGCACTAGCGTGACCACGGGGCGGCCACCGGCCCGCTCCTGCAGCTCGCCCAAGGCATCGGCCGAGGGCAGGGTGCCGGAGGCGATGATCTCCTGCTCCTGACCGGACCAGACCAGCCAGGCCACGGGTTGTTGTTTATTGGTCCCCAGTCGGATGACCAGACTTTCGCTCACGCATCTCTCTCCTGCGATACCGGTTTGCAAAGGGCGTTGTGCGCCCTGGCAACCGGTGCGCAGCCCGCAGGCTGCATCCAACATCTCTCGTACCCGCGGGCGAGGGCCTGCAGGTGCGCTGTTTATTCGGCGCCGCTACTGAGGCGGCGCAGCATCACCAGTTTATTGTCCTTGCCCCGCTGGAACAGGGTTTCGAGCCAGGCCCGGTTGTCGCCGACCTCAGCCACGACTCGGGCTTCGAAGAAGTCGCTTTTCACCACCAGCGCCTCTTTCAGCCCTTTCACCGAATCGACCGGAGCGAGCATGTCCGTCATCAGCTTGCTCTCTTTCCACCCCTTCTGTGGCCGCTCGTTCAGCACCCGCTTGGCGTCATCCAGCCCGATAGTGCCCAGATAGAGGGCAACCAGCAGCTCGGGGCGCTCGGGCAGCAGGGTGTTGATATTGATCTTCAGCTTGTCGCTTGGCAGCGTGCAGACATAGGGGGCCAGTTTGGCATAGACCCTGGCCGTCACCCCGCGCACCGCCCTCAGCTCATCCTTACCAAGCATCCACTGATTGGCGGTCAGATAGGGTGGCTTGAGCCCCTCGTAATAGGCGTCCTCTGCACCAAGGCTGGAGACCAGCACGGTATCTTTGTCGGTCCAGTCACGGATGGCATCGGTGAGTTGGGCCGCCTCGTAATCATCCATCGCCAGCTGTTTGAGCAGTTCGCGAAACACTTGCACCGGATAGGGCTGCTGCGCCAGCTCCTCGCCGCTCCCCGCCTTGGAGGCCACGCTCAGGCTGTTGAGGTTGAAGCAGGATTGCAGGTCGGTCACCTCGCCCTTGAGCTGGCCATCGTCCACCGGAAACACAGTGTTCTTGCGGGCCCAGTTCTGGCTGAGGTTGACCACCTCGGGGTTGTCCTTGAAATCCTGCGTCAGCACCTTGCTCACCAGCGCTTCCGCCGAGAGGGCATACCACCATGCCTGTTTGCCGGTGGTGATGTTGGCGGTGCGGCGCAGCTCAAGCTGCAGGCGGCCGCTCATATTGCTGGCGATGATCACCATCACCGAGAGGATCAGCAGCACCACCAGCAGTGCCATGCCGCGCTGGTGACCGGGGGCGGCGAGATTAGCCCGCATTGGCGCCCCCTCCGTTCTGGCTGTCACCATTACCGCCATTGGTATTGCCGTTGCCGCCGTTGTTCCCGTTGTTGTTGTTGTTGTTGTTGTTGCCACCTTGGTCGGGGTTGCTGCTCTGGCTGTTCTCTTCGGCGCGCTGGCCACCGGCACCAATCAGGAACTGACGGCGAATGGTGCCGTAATCCTCCAGATCCAGCTCCACCGCCAGCCCGTGGGGCAGCACGCTGCGCTGGCTCCACTCCTCCTTCCAGTTGCCCTTGTCGAAGAAGTAGAGGCGAAACGCCGTGACCCCCGCCAGCACCGGCTGGATGCGCGGCTCGGTGCCGATCACCGGATCCGGATAGAGGTAGCTCAGGCGCTCCAGCTTCTGATCCTTGAGGCGCCAGCCGACCCGCTGCAGATGGGAGCGGGGCAGCATGCCGTCCGGGTTGAGCCAGCCGCTGCGCATAAAAGCCATGCCCCAGTCATCGCTCTGCTGGCCGAACCGGGAGGCCGCCAGCAGCACCTTGTTGTTCTCTCCCTCGATGCGGCCGCTGCGCGGCACCATCTGGGTGATGTCTCGCTCCAGCAAGGTGAAAGCGAGTTGCAGTTCGTTGAGGCGGGCCTCCTTGCGTTTGGCTACCTCGTCGCTGGTGAGCACCCCCTGCAGCACCTGATAGGCACCCATGCTGAGAGTGGCGAAGATGGCGATTGCCACCAGCATTTCGAGCAGGGTGAAACCGGCATGACGGACGGGGCGAGGCGTGCGGGCAACGTGCTGGGTCATCGGCTGATATAGGTCCGCATCATGGCGACCGGGTTCTCGGCCTTGGCCTCGGTGCGCACTTCCATATCGAGTGCCCGGAAGTTGTTGTCGGCGGTGGCGACGCCGCGATAGCGCCAGTACCAGGTGCTGCCCGCCATCTGCTCATCCCCTTCCACCCAGCTGTCGCCGGGCCACTTGTTCTCGAGCTTCTGTTGCACCAGCTGGTTCTCCACCACCCAGGTGGCGAGGGTCTTCTGCTCCAGATAGTTGAGGGCCGAGAGGTGTTCGCTGGCGGTTTTCATTACCGCAAGTCCGGCGATGGCAAAGACCGCCAGCGCCACCATGACTTCGAGTAACGTCATGCCGCGGGCGTTCATTCGCTCACCTCTTCATCTTCATTGCCGGTGAGCAGGGTGAGGCGGCCGAACTCGTCACCCTTGACGATGCGGGTGTAGCGGGCATCGTCATCTTGCTGGGTGAAGGTGAGCACGAACGGGCTCAGTTCGCCGCCCGGGAAGATCAGCAACTGCGGCGTGCGCTCCTTCTCGTTGCGCTTCTGTTCGGTTTTCTCGTCGGGGTCGGGCTGCCAGCCAAAGCCTTCCAGCTCCAGCGCCAGCGTCATATTCTCGGCCAGTTGCACCGGCCCCAGCTGCTTGTCGCCAGTCAGGGCCAGCCACTTGCGATCCTTGGCTTGGCGCTGCATAAACTGCCAGCCATTCTCCTCGACGCGAATACCTACCAGCCGGCCATCCATCACCGCGTACTCCTGCGCCAGCTGCAGCGTCGCCATCAGGCGACGCGCCTGCTTGTCCAGCTCCCTATCCCCTCTGGCGCCTCCCATGCTGAGGGTGACAGCGGTGGCCACCAGCCCCATCAGCATGGCGACCAGCAACACTTCCAGCAGAGTAAAGCCGGATTGGCGATGAAAGAAGAGAGATCGCTTCATGCAGTCAGCCCACAAGGAGTGCGGTGGCGACATATCACTTATTGGAAATCCTTCAGGTTCCAGTTGCCGATGTCGTCATCGGTACCGGCTTCACCATCCAGACCCATGGAGAAGATGTCGATCTTGCCGAACTGGCCCGGGCTCAGCAGCTGGTACGGGTTGCCCCAGGGATCTTGCGGCAGGCGCTTGATGTAGCCGCCATCGCGGTAGCTGCGCGGCGCTGGATCGATGGAAGGCTTGGTCACCAGCGCGTCCAGCCCCTGTTCGGTGGTCGGGTAGCGGTTGTTGTCCAGCTTGTACATGTCGAGGGCGTTTTCCAGCGCCACGATATCGGAGACCGCTTTCTGCTGGTCAGCTTTCTCCTTGTTGCCCATCAGGTTGGGCACCACCAGACTGGCCAGAATGCCGAGGATCACGATGACCACCATGACTTCCAGCAGGGTAAAACCGGATTGACGACGTTTGTTCATGAGTTGCTCCGTAACGAATGAGATGGGATGGCCCATCAGAGAGTGATCACTGGGTGGGTTCGACGGGCCGCCAGCGGCGCCACCGAACACCGGAAACTTACATATTCACCATGTTGTTCAGCTCAAGGATCGGCTGCAGGATCGACATCACGATAAACAGCACCACCCCGGCCATGGAGACCACCAGCATGGGTTCGAACACCCCGAGGGCTATATTGACCTGGGATTCAAACTCCCGATCCTGGTTGTCCGCCGCCCGCTCCAGCATGCTGTCGAGCTCGCCGCTCTGCTCGCCGGAGGCGATCATGTGCAGCATCATGGGCGGGAAAATCTTGGTCTCGGTCAGCGACTTGCGCAGACTGGTCCCCTCGCGCACCCGTTCGGCGGCCTCGAGAATGCGCATTCTGGCAAAGTCGTTGGAGAGCACTTCGCCGGAGATCTTCATCCCCTCCAGCAGCGGTACCGCACTGGCGTTGAGGATGCTTAAAGTACGGGCGAAGCGGGCGGTGTTGAGACCGCGACTGACCCGGCCAATCACCGGCAAGCCGAGCAGTACCTGATGCCAGCGTCGGCGACGTTTTTCATCGGTGAGCCACCAGCGCCAGACAAAGCTGCCGAGGAAGATCAGCAGCAGGAACCAGAGGCCGTAGGCTTGCATCAGTTCGCTGGTGCCGATGAGAAAGCGGGTGGTGCCCGGCAGTTGCTGACCCATGTGTTCAAACTGAGCCACCACCTTGGGCACCACGGCGGTAAGCAGGATCGAGATAACCCCGATGGCGACGCAGGTGAGCACGATAGGGTAGATCATCGCCTGCAGCAGCTTGGTGCGCATGTGCTGGCGCTGTTCGGTGTAGTCGGCGAGGCGGTTGAGCACCTTCTCCAGATGGCCCGATTTTTCACCGGCCGCCACCATGGAGCGAAACAGCTGGTCGAACACATGGGGAAAAGCCCCCAGCGAGTCGGCCAGCGAATAGCCTTCCACCACCTTGCTGCGCACAGTGGCCACCAGAGAGCGCAAGTGGGCCTTTTCGCACTGCTCGGCTACCGCTTTGAGCGCCTCTTCGATGGTGAGACCGGCCCCCACCAGGGTCGCCAGCTGGCGAGTGATGAGGGCCAGCTCGGCAGTGCTGGCACCGCGCCGAAACAGGGCGAAGCGGGTTGCTTCCCGTTTCGCCTTCTCGGTGGTCTCGTTGACCTCGAGGGGGGTGAGCCCCTGTTCGCGCAGCAACTGGCGTACCTGACGGGCCGAGTCGCCCTCCATCACGCCACTCTTGCTGCGCCCTTTGTTGTCGAGGGCCTTGTATTCGAATGCCGCCATCTCAATCTTCCCGGGTCACGCGCAGTACCTCTTCGAGGCTGGTCTGCCCCTTGAGGACCTTGTCGATGCCGTCACGGCGGATGCTGGGGGTGTGGCCGCGGATCAGCCGCTCGATGGCGAGCTCGCCGCTGGCACTGTGAATGGCTTCACGCACCGCTTCATCGATCACCACCAGCTCGTGGATGCCGGTCCGGCCACGGTAGCCGGTGTGGTTGCACAGCTCGCAGCCGACCGGACGCCACACCTGCTGATCGGGGGCCAGCTCGATGCCCATGGCCAGCCGCTCCTGCTCGGTGATGGGGCGCGGGGCACGGCAATCGGGGCAGAGGGTGCGCACCAGTCGCTGGGCCAGTACCGCCAGCAAGGAGGAGGAGAGCAGAAAGGGCTCGATCCCCATGTCCCGCATCCGGGTAATGGCGCCGATGGCGGTGTTGGTGTGCAGGGTCGACATCACCAGGTGACCGGTCAGCGACGCCTGCACCGCAATCTGGGCGGTCTCGAGGTCACGAACTTCCCCCACCATCACCACATCCGGATCCTGACGCAGGATGGCGCGCAGGCCGCGGGCGAAGGTCATGTCCACCTTGGTGTTGACCTGGGTCTGGCCCACCCCTTCGAGGTCATATTCGATGGGGTCTTCCACCGTCAGGATGTTGCGATCCCGCGAGTTGATTTCAGACAGCGCCGCATAGAGGGTGGTGGATTTACCGGAACCGGTCGGGCCGGTGACCAGAATAATGCCGTGGGGCTTGCGAATGAGCTCGCTGATGATGGTGCGGTTGGCCGCGGTCATCCCCAGCTGCTTGAGCTCGAGGCGCACGTTGTTCTTGTCGAGCAGACGCAGTACCACCCGCTCGCCGTAGCTGGACGGCATGGTGGAGACCCGCACGTCGACGGCGCGGCCGCCGATACGCAACGAGATACGGCCATCCTGCGGTACCCGCTTCTCGGCGATATCCATCCGTGACATCACCTTGATCCGCGAGACCAATAGCGAGGCCAGCTTGCGATGGGGGCGCAGGATCTCCCGCAGTACCCCATCGATGCGAAAGCGGATCACCAGTGCCCGCTCGAAGGTCTCGATATGGATATCGGAGGCCTCCTCCTTGATCGCTTCGCTCAGCATGGCGTTGATGAGGCGAATGATGGGGGCGTCGTCGTCGGCATCCAGCAGATCTTCGCTCTGGGGCAGCTCTTCGGCCAGGGCGAAGAAGTCCATCTCGTTGCCGAGATCTTCCATCAGCTGGCGCGCCTCGGAGGAGTCGCGCTGGTAGTGGGCCATCAGCAGCTCTTCGAAGGCCTCGTTGTCGAGCTGCTCCACCGCGAAGCTGCAACCTGCGACCCGCCGCACCTCCAGCAGGGCCTGCGGGGTGACGCCGGGGCGGCACTGCAGCACGGGGGCACCGTCCCGCTCAATCAGGATCACCCCGAAGTTGCGGGCAAAGACAAAGGGGAGCTCGGGCAGTGGCGCAGGCCCGACGCTTCCATCCAGATGGTAGGCACTCATCAGGGCTTACTCTGCACAAACGGGGTTGTGGTCTCGACAGTGCTTTGCTGTCTGCTCCGCATCTCGTTGATCTGCTTCTGGATCTCTTTTTGCAGCTCGGGCGACACCATCACATCCTGGCCATAGGCAGGCAATACCTGACGAGCGGGGGAGGTGGCATATCCTTCCTGCGAGGCGGCATTGAGCTGCTCGGCGCGGAACAGGGAGTACTTGTTGCTGGAGACACCGGTATAGACGTCCGCATCACGCAAGATGGTTGGCCGGATAAAGACCATCAGATTGCGCTTGGATGTGGTGTTGGAGGTGGAGCGGAACAGATAGCCCAGCACCGGGATATCGCCCAGCAAGGGCACCTTGGAGACCTGCTCCTTGGTCTGTTCGTCCATCAAACCGCCCAGCACCACGGTTTCGCCGCTTTTGACCAGCACCGCGTTCTTGACGGTACGGGTATCGAAAGTGGGGCCAAGGTTGGCAGTACCGGTCGCCTGGGTCTGGGCGACGCTGGAGACCTCCTGCTCGATATTGAGCAACACCGAATCCCCTTCGTTGATCTGCGGGGTCACCACCAGCTTGGTGCCCACCGTCTTGCGCTCGATGGTGTTGAACACCTGATCGCTGGTGGTGGAGCTTTGCGAACCGCTCTGGACCGGGACCTCCTGACCGACGTTGAAGGAGGCCTCCTTGTTGTCCATGGTGACGATACTCGGGGTGGAGAGAATATCGTTCTTGGTGTTGGAAGCCAGCGCCGTGGCCAGCATGGCCCAGTCGCCGTGATAGAAACCGGCGGCCATGCCGTTGAACTCTTTCAGCAGATTGGCGGCGGTGTCGGTCTTGCCGTTCTGGTAATCCTTGCCCGCGGCGATGGCACCGCCAATGGGCAGACCGGAGTTGGTAAACTGGGTGCCACCGCCGTTGGCATTGCCCCACTGAACGCCGAGGGTAAGACCATCGCCATCCTGCATCTCGACGATTATCGCCTCCACCAGCACCTGGGCGCGACGGATATCGAGCTTGGCCACCACCTGCTCCAGTTCGGACATCACGTCCGGCTGGGCGGTGATGACCAGCGCATTGGTGGTCTCGTCGGCTGAGATGGCCAGCTTGCCACCGCCGATGCTGGCGCCACCTGTGGTTGCGCCGCCGCCCTTCTTGTCGGCCTCGATGCTGGAGCTGACCCCCTTGAGCACCTCGACCATGTCTTTGGCCTTGCCATATTTGAGGTAGAAGACCCGGGTGTTGCCCTGACTCTGCAGGTCGCGGTCGAGCTGGCGCACCATCTGGATGATGCGGGCGCGCGCTTTGGGCTCACCACTCACTACCACAGAGTTGGTGCGCTCGTCGGCCACCACCTTGGGGGAGAGCAGCAGGGAGGCGGTGCCCCCTTGCGGGTTGCTATCCTTGTTGAGGTTGGTCACCAGCCGTACCATCTCACCTGCCGAGGCGAACTTGAGCTTGATGATGTCCACATCCTGATCGCCAGCGCGATCGACCCGGTTCACCACTTCCACCAGGCGATTGACCACGGCGGCGCGGCCGGTGATCAGCAGCACGTTGGAGGGCTCGTAGTGCACCACGTTGCCACCCCCGGCGTTGTCGTTGAGCTGGCGCAGCAGTGGCGCCAGTTCACGGACCGAGACGTTGCGCACCGGCACTACTCTAGTCACCATCTCGTCGCCGGAGCCCGGGTTGCTGCCATCCACCACCGGAATGGCGGAGGTCTTGGCATCCCGCGAGCGCAGCACCTTGAGCACCCCGTTGTCCATCGGCACCACGGCAAAGCCGTAGACGTCGAGCACGCTCAGGAAGAACTGGTAGTACTGCTCCTCATTGAGCAGGTCGTAGCTGCGCACGTTGATCTTGCCGCGCACCGATGGCTCTATGATGATGGTTTTATTGAGGTTCTTGCCCACCGTATTGATGAACTCTTCAATGTCGGCGTTCTTGAAACTGGCAGAGTATTCGGTGGCCCAGGCTGAGCCAGCCATCATCAGTGCCGCTGCGATAGTGGCCAGACGCCAGCTTTTCCCTTTCGTGGTCATTATTGGTACGACTCCAAATCATTATTCTGACAAGCGCACATAGATGTCGAACTGTTCGCCCTGTCGCTCGACGGTCACTGTCATTTCCGTTGCGCCAGCCATCTGCTGCATCGCCTGCATGGCTTGCATGTTGTCCCGTAAATCCAGCCCGTTGATGCTGATGGCCAGGTCATTGGCCTGCAGCCCGCTCTGGTTGAAAAACTCAGGATTGCTGCCCGGGTTGAGGCGATAGCCGGTCATGCGGCCATCCACCTGAACCGGTGAAATATTGAGGTAATCGGTGATCTTGCCCGGATCGGCCATCAGCTCGCTGCGCAGGGAGCCAAGGGGGGCGGCGTTGGTCTGCGGCAGCGGCTTGCCATACTCCTCGCCATCCAGCATCAGGGTCTCGTCGCGGCCATCCCGCTCGATGATCACCCGATCCGGATAGACCTGACGGATCCGCGCCTGGGTGCCGTCAATCATGTCACCGACCCCGTAGGAGTTCTGGATGCCGGACATGGCGATGATGGCGATGGATTTGGCGGGATCCGAGCTGGCCAACACCCCGTTGAGCTGGGCATTGAGCTGGGTACGCGGCGCATTGGCAGCCACGGCGGCTTTGGCCTGTGCCTTGGGGATCGCCTTGCCAAACAGCGCCAGTCGGCTCACCTCGCCCAGTTCAAGGCGCGGGTTGTTCTCGCCGCTGACCGCCACGGCGGAGGGTTGCCACGGTTGGCTGGTTTGCGGGCTTGCCAGGGTGAGCAGACGCCAGGTGAGGGCGGCGCTCTGCTGGGCCAGCATGAGCAGCAGCGCCAGAAAGGCCACCTGGGTGACTCTGGTCATGGGAAGCCGTCGGCACTGGGCCAGCAGCAGGGTCAAGATGTCATCCCTGAATCGTAGCGTCATATTAATCAACAAATTCCAGGCTCTGGGGCGGCTGCGTATTGTGTACGGCCGGTGGCTGCGACACAACGGGTCCGGGCGCGCCAAACCGTAAAAATGGATATTTCATCACACCGTAAACCTTTGAATGCTCACAAAAGTGGCACTCAGGTGAGGTGCATCCTGCTTGCCAGCGAACATCAGGGTACGGTGCGTACTCATCCTCGCCAATCCTGCAGCGCCTTGAGGGTCACGCTCTGTCCGGCGACCTGCAGCACTATGTATTGCTGGTCGATGGTGGCGAGCACGACTCCCGGGACGATTTCGTTCCCCTCCCGGTATTCCCGGCCATTGAGCACTACGGCTCGCTTGGCGGGATTGGAGGAGAACACATGAGAGCCGTAGCTCAGCTGCGGCACCTGCTGGCGCACCGATTGGGGTGCCGAGCCCAGCGCCATCACCCGGGCTGGTGCCACGTTCTGACTGACCTGGTTTGGCGTCTCCTGCAATGGCGTTTCATTGAGTGCCCGCATCAACTGCTCGGCCAGACTCAGCGTGGGGGTATTCCCCTGACTGGTTCCTTCGTTTTTGGCCACTGCTCTGGGTTGCACTACCGGCTCCGGCAGGGGCGGGGGCAGCGGACGGGTCACCATCGCCTTGGGTTCGACCCGCACGAAGGGTGGAGTGATCACCTCTTTCACCTCCACCTTCTCCTCGATGGGGCGCAGGTGGATCAGATGCCAGCCATAGTTGGCGCCTGCCCCCAGCAGCAGGGCCAGGGGGGCCAGCAGCCAGCCGATGCGACGAGGGCTGCGCTCCTCTTCCCGGGGCATGGGCAAGCCCATGGCAGGAATATGGGCGGAGAGTTGCGGTTGCTGCGCACGGCGCAGCGCCTTGAGCAGGGTAGACATCAGGAGGCCTCCTCCAGTTTGGGCATGGGTTCACCGGAGAGGGCGTTGAGACGCAGCAGGGTGTTGCTGCCCGCGATGCCATCAGGGGTCAGCCCCTGATCCCGCTGGAACTGCTGCAGCTTGTTCTTGAGCTCGCCATCGAAACGGCGCACCTTGCGCTCGGGTTGTTGCAGCGCACGGCTCAGGGCGTTGTCGAGCCATTGGATCTGGGTCTGACCGGCATTGCTGGCGATCACGCTGACGCCCCCTTTCGGCATGCGCCAGAGCAGGGTGTAGCTGCCGCTCCAGTTGTCGCTGAGCCACTGGCGATCCACCTGCCAGCTTTGGTCGCCGATCATCAGGCTGGCCTTGTTCGGCCCCAGATTGACCAGGGTCGCGTAGTAGAGGCCGCCAGTCTGGTCAGTGAGCGTGATCATGGCGGGATACTGCAGGGCGCGCAGCTCGTCGAGGCTTGCCTCTCCCTCCTGACAGCGCAGACCGGCACGGGGGGCGTTTTCACAGGTTGCCTCGAACGGTTCCGGTTCATAACCCCAGACCCGATAGAGATTCTGTATGGCGCTGTCGGGGTCGATGGCCTGATTGATCGCCTCGGTCAGCTGCTCCTGCTGCTCGGCGGTCTCGTCGATGGTGACCGGCACCTCGACCTTGACTACCGGACGGGTGGGGAACACGCCGAAAAATTGCCAGCCCCACCAGCCTGCGGCCACCAGCAGGGCGCCCGCCAGCGTCACCATCAGACCGGAGGCCCAGCTTCCTTCGTCCCGCACGCCATTGACCTCGAAGGCCGCCTGGCTGATATCGCTGTGGACAATCTTGTAGCTGCCACGGGCGAAAGCGGCGATCAGGGCGCGGTCGCAGATGAGGTTGATGAAACGGGGGATGCCGCCACTCAGGCGATGGAGCGTCTTGATGGCGCGCGGGGTGAAGATGGGTTGTACGCAGCCTGCAACTTGCAGCCGGAAGCGGACGTAGGCATCCACATCGCTGTGAGAGAGCGGCAGCAGGTGATAGCGGGCGGTAATGCGCTGGGCCAGCTGACGCAGCAGGGGTTGGCGCAGCATCTGTTGCAGCTCGGGCTGACCGATCAGCACTACTTGCAGCAGTTTTCGTTCGTCGGTTTCGAGGTTGGTGAGCAGACGCAACTGCTCCAGTACGCCGGGCAGCAGGTGCTGCGCCTCATCCACCAGTACCACGCTGCGCTTGCCTGCCGCCAGGTTGGCCAGCAGGTGATCGCGGATCAGGTCGAACAGCCGCTTGATCCCTGAATCATCGGGGTAGGGGAGCTGAAACTCGTCACAGATGGCCGCCAGCAGATCCCGTTCGGTCAGGGAGGGGTTGAGGATATAGGCGATCTCGGTCTCGGCGGGCAGCTGTTGCAGCAGGCAGCGGGAGACGGTGGTTTTGCCGGTGCCCACTTCGCCGGTTAGCAGCACAAAGCCGCCGCCATCCTGCAATCCATAGTTGAGATGAGCAAGGGCTTCGCCGTGGCGCTCGCTCATATAGAGGTACTTGGGATTGGGCGAGATGGAAAACGGGTGTTCCGAGAGGCCGAAGAACTGTGTGTACATGAGGGTATTCTTTTGTAGCCGGCGACAGATGAAAAATGTCTCCGGATGATAGCAAACCTCGCTTTCATTGGAAGCCATCATTGGCGCCGAAGGGCAAATTGCGGCCTTTTCCTGCCATCTTGTGATCCCGGTTGCGTCATTGGCACGAATCCGGATCACAAAATGACAAAAAACAGCTGTAAATAAAGGGAAATATCAATATGGGGGCGGCCTGGCAAATGCCGTCAGCATGGCGCTGAGTCGGCGATGGTCAGACCTGTTTGAGTGCAATTTATGACGCCGGTTGCCCTGTCAGCCATCAGGGCAAGCTGGTCAGCATGTACTTGCTCAGTGGTGATCCTGAAACTGCGCGGCAATCTCCCTGAACTGCGCTTCGCAGGCGAGAAACGCCGCGACAATGCCGGGATCAAAATGGCTGCCGCTCCCCTTCACGATGATCTCCTTCGCTTCCTCATGGCTGAAAGCAGGTTTGTAGACCCGTTTCGAGATGAGGGCATCGTAGACATCCGCTACCGCCATCAAACGCCCGGAGAGGGGAATCGCCTCACCCGCCAGCCCTGCCGGATAGCCGCTGCCATCCCACTTCTCGTGGTGGGTGAGGGAGATCTCCCGGGCCAGCCGTAGGAAGGAGTTGGAGCCCAGCTGCGCCTCGGCGCTCGCCAGCGCATCGGCGCCGATCTGCGGGTGGCGCTTCATGATGGCGAACTCCTCGTCGGTCAGCTTGCCCGGTTTGAGCAGGATGGCATCAGGAATGCCCACCTTGCCCACATCGTGCAGCGGGGCCGACTTGAACAGCAGGTCGATGGTGGCGTCATCGAGCGGATAGCAATCCCAATCGCTGCGACTGAGGTATTGCGCCAGCGCCTTCACATAGTGCTGGGTGCGGATGATATGGGCGCCAGTCTCGTTGTCCCGGGTCTCCGCCAGCGAGGCGAGGCCGAGGATGGCCACGTCGCGGGTCAGGTTGAGCTCGTCGCTGCGGGATTTCAGCTCACCGATCATCTGATTGGTGCTGGCGGCGATAAGGCCGAACTCGTCATCCCGGGTGACCGGCACCCGGGCGTCGAAGTCACCGCACTGTACTCTGGCCATGGTGCGGGTCTGCTGGCGCAAGGAGAGGCCGAGATTGCGACCATAACCGTGGATGATGAGGGCGAGATAACAGAAGGTCACCGTCATTACGAAGGCGATCTCCCACAGGATGTAGTGCTGGGCATCGACCCTCGGCAGACTGCGCTCCACCGTCACCAGCCACTCCAGATCCTTGTTGAACAGCAAGAAGAAGACGCCCCCCAGCAGGGTGAGGGTCGCCAGGGTAAAGAGGGTGAACTTGCGTGGCAGCGGCATGGCCAGCGGGTGGCTCAGTGCCAGGCTCTGCTCGGCTTGCCGTGTTCTGGCCCGATGCCAATCCCGCTCCAGGGTCAGATCGGCCGCCACCAGAAAACCGAGGGTGGTCATCCCCAGCAGCACCTTGAGGTGACTCTCCAGCGGAAAGTCGTGGGCCAGAGCGTTGTAGCCCGAGAGCAGCAGTGCTCCCAGCAGGTAGAAACCGACCTCCAGTCCAAACCCGTCCAGCCCGTTGCGCGCCAAGGGCCTACTTGAGAGCAGCCAATTGCGCACGGCGAACATGATGGCGAACGTCACCAGGGTCGGCCCCAGCAACTGGGGCAGGGTGAGACTCTCGAGAAACGGGCAAACCTGCCAGCCATAGAGACAAAATAGTGACAGGGTTACCCCGTAGTGCAGGGCGCAGCGCCCCGTGATCCTCTGCATATTCCCACCCATGTTGCTGGTTATTGTTATGTCGGCGGGAGGCCCGCCATTACAGGCGCCGCAGCAGCAGGCTACCTATGGAGTAGCCAGCGCCAAAGGAGCACAGTACGCCGCGAGCCCCCGCAGGAAGGTCGCGATTGTACAGATGAAACGCGATGATGGAACCCGCCGAGCTGGTATTACCATAGCTATCAAGAATGACCGGCGCCTCCTGCTGGCTGGCATCGTGACCGAGCAGCTTGCGACCGATGAACTGGTTCATGGTGAGGTTGGCCTGATGGAGCCAGAGCCGGCTCAGGCTCTCTGCGGGCCAGCCCTGCTCATCGAGCTGGTTGGCAATCTGGTCGCACACCAGTGGCAACACCTCCTTGAACACCTTGCGCCCCTGCTGGCGAAACAGCTTGTCGTCGCCGTAGCGGGTGCGCGGGCTCAGCCGGTTCAAAAAGCCGAAGTTGTTGCGGATGTTGTTGGAGTACTGGGTCACCAGCTTGCTGGCCACCAGTTGCCACGGATTGGCCACCTTGCAATCGGCCTCCCGCTCCAACAACACCGCGGTGCAGGCATCGCCGAAGATAAAGTGGCTGTCTCTGTCCCGGAAATTGAGGTGCCCCGAGCAGATCTCCGGATTGACCACCAGCGCCAGTTTGGCGCTGCCTGCCGCCAGCATGTTTGCGGCTGTTTTGATACCGAAGGTGGCAGACGAGCAGGCCACGTTCATATCAAAGGCCATGCCGCTCGCCCCCAGATAGTGCTGCAGCTCGATGGCCAGCGCCGGATAGGGGCGCGGCATGTTGGAGGCGGCGACGATGACCAGATCGATCTCCCCTGGCTCGCGGCCGGCGGCGATCAGCGCCTGCTCGGCGGCGGCCACCGCCATCTCCACCATGATGGAGGGCTTGTCATCGGGTCGCTCGGGCAGTAGCGGCTGCATGATGTCGGGGTTGAGCACCCCCTCGCGGCTCACCAGATAACGGCTCTTGATGCCGGAGGCCTTCTCGATGAACTCGCAGCTGGAGTGCTGCTTGGCAGGGAGCTGGCCGGCGTCGATGGCGGAGGCGTTCTCCTCGTTGTAGAGATCCACATACTGGTTGAAGGCGGCCACCAGCTCTTCATTGCTGACGGCAAAGGGTGGGGTATAGAGGCCTGAGCCACTGATCACGATAGAGGTCATCTTTGCTCCTCGCCGGGTGCGTTCCCGGCTTGTCGGTTTATAGGGTAGAGAGGGTTACAGCTGGTCGATCGCCGCAGCGAGACCCGCGAGAGTCAGCGGGTGCATCCGCCCGCCAACCACGTCATTCATCAATTTTATCGAGGGATGCCAGAGCCACTCCCGGCGCGGGGTGGGATTGATCCACACCAGTTTGGGAAAGTGCTGCTGCAATCGGGTGAGCCACACCTGACCCGACTCCTCGTTCCACTGCTCGACACTGCCACCCGGCCAGGTGATTTCATAGGGGCCCATGGTGGCATCCCCCACCAGGATCACCCGATAGTCGCTGCCGTAGGTGCGCAGCAGCCGCAGGGTATCGAACCGCTCCTCAAAGCGGCGGGCGTTATCCTTCCAGACGAAGTCGTAGAGGCAGTTGTGAAAATAGAAGTACTCCAGATGCTTGAACTCGTGGCGCAGGGCGGAGAAGAGGCGCTGTACCTCGGCCACGTGGGCATCCATGGAGCCTCCGACATCGAAAAAGACCAACAGCTTCACCCCGTTGTGGCGCTCGGGCCGCAACTTCACATCGAGCCAACCCTGGCGGGCAGAACTTTTTATGGTGTCGTCGAGATCCAGCTCGTCGGGATTGCCTCTGCGCACCCAACGCCTGAGTTTGCGCAGCGCGAGCTGGATGGCGCGCTGGCCGAGCGGCGAGTCGTCGCTAAAGTTGCGATAGTGGCGGGCCTCCCACACCTTGGCCGCCTTGCTATGCTGCCCCTCTCCACCCATGCGGATGCCCTCGGGGTGAAAACCGCCGTGGCCAAACGGGCTGCTGCCACCGGTTCCTACCCACTTGTTGCCGCCGGCATGGCGCTCTTTCTGCTCGCTTAACCGCTGGTTGAGGGTCTCCAGCAGCTTGTCGAGTCCGCCGAGGGATGTGAGCAGCGCCTTCTCCTCTGGGCTCAACAGCCGTTCGAACTCCTTGCGCAACCACTCCTCGGGCAGGCTTTCCGGCAGCAGGGGGATCGCGTCCAGCCCTTCGTAGTACTCGGCAAAGGCGCGATCGAAGCGATCGTAGTGAGCCTCGTCTTTTACCAGCAGGCAGCGGGAGAGCTGGTAGAACTCGTCCATATCGACAGCGACCAGCCGGGCAGCCAGTGCGGCGTGCAAGTCCAGCAGCTCGCGCAGGCTGCAGGGGAGCTTGTGGCGGCGCAGGTGGGTAAAAAAGTCGATCAGCATGGGTCAGCTGCCGCGTCGGGCCAAAAAGGCGAGCTTCTCGAATAGATGCAGGTCCTGCTCGGTCTTGAGCAGGGCGCCATATAGCGCGGGCACCAGCTTGCCGGGTTCGCGGGCGCGCATCGCCTCGGGGGCGATATCGTCGGCCAAGAGCAGGCGGATCCAGTCCAGCAGCTCTGAGGTGGAGGGCTTCTTGCGCAGCCCCTCTACCTCGCGCAGCTCGAAGAAGAGATCCATTGCCTCGCCAAGCAGGCTCTCCTTGAGGTCGGGGTAGTGGAGTTTGACGATGGCCTGCATCTCGGCCTTGTCGGGGAAGCGGATGTAGTGGAAAAAACAGCGGCGCAGGAAGGCATCCGGCAGCTCTTTTTCGTTGTTGGAGGTGATGATGACCACCGGCCGCTGGCGTGCCTTGACTCGCTCGCCAGTCTCGTAGACATCGAACTCCATCCGATCCAGCTCCAGCAGCAGATCGTTGGGGAATTCGATGTCGGCCTTGTCGATCTCGTCGATCAGCAGCACAGGTCGCTGCTCGGCGCTGAAGGCCTGCCACAACTTGCCTTTACGAATGTAGTGACTGATATCGGCCACTCTGGGATCGCCGAGCTGGGAGTCCCGTAACCGGGCCACCGCATCATATTCGTAGAGTCCCTGCTGGGCCTTGGTAGTCGACTTGATATGCCAGGCAATGAGATCGGTGCCGAGATGGTCGGCGACCGCTTCCGCCAGCACCGTCTTGCCGGTGCCCGGCTCCCCCTTGATCAGCAGCGGTTTTTCGAGGGTGATGGCGGCATTGACTGCCATCTTCAATGCATCGGAGGCGAGATACTGGCTGCTTCCTGAAAATCCCATAACGTCGGTTCCTTTGACGATTGGCGCCCGGAGTCAGGGGCCAGAGAGAATAAGCTCTATATGTTGTAATACCATATGGTTATAACGAATAGTCACTTCTCATTCAGAAACCACAGGGTAATCTTGTTTCATCGTCGTAACAAACACAGGGATAGCACCATGAGCAAAATTTTTGAGGACAACAGCCAGACTATCGGTCACACCCCGCTGGTTCGTCTCAACCGTGTTACCAAAGGTCGCGTGCTGGCCAAGATCGAGAGCCGCAACCCCAGCTTCAGCGTCAAGTGCCGTATCGGTGCCAACCTGATCTGGGACGCCGAGAAGCGCGGTATCCTGACCAAGGGTAAGGAGATCATCGAGCCCACCAGCGGCAACACGGGTATTGCTCTGGCTTTTGTCGCGGCGGCTCGCGGCTATCCCATCACCCTGACTATGCCGGCCACCATGAGCCTGGAGCGCCGCAAGCTGCTCAAGGCGCTCGGCGCCAATCTGGTGCTGACCGAAGGGCCGCTCGGCATGAAGGGTGCCATTGCCAAGGCCAACGAGATCCTAGAGTCCGAGCCGGGCAAGTATGTGTTGCTGCAACAGTTTGAAAACCCGGCCAACCCGGAGATCCACGAAAAGACCACAGGCCCCGAGATTTGGGATGCCACTGACGGCGAGGTGGATGTGTTCGTGGCCGGGGTCGGTACCGGCGGCACCATAACCGGAGTCTCTCGTTATCTGAAGCAGACTCAGGGCAAGGCGGTGGTCTCTGTCGCGGTCGAACCGGCCGAGTCGCCGGTCATCAGCCAGAAGCTGGCCGGGGAAGAGATCAAACCGGGCCCCCACAAGATCCAGGGGATCGGCGCCGGCTTTATCCCGGGCAACCTGGACCTCTCCCTCATCGACCGGGTGGAGAAGGTGACCAGTGACGAAGCCATAGAGATGGCTCGCCGCCTGATGGAGGAGGAGGGGATCCTGGCCGGTATCAGCTCCGGGGCTGCGGTGGTGGCTGCCAGCCGTCTGGCCGAGCTGCCGGAATTTGCGGGCAAAACCATAGTGGTCATCCTGCCGAGCGCCGCGGAGCGTTACCTCTCCAGCGCCCTGTTTGCCGGGGTGTTCAGCGAGCAGGAGCTGCAGCAGTAACTGATCGGAATCTTTCAAAACAGCGGCGCTCACAGGAGCGCCGCTTCTTTATGGGCTAGACTCAACCCCTGTTAGTGTCACTTGATCCTTATTTTTTGGGGTAAAATAACAAGTTCCGGAGTGAGAAAAAAAGCAGACATTCCGCTCTAAATCTCATATCCTGTGCGGCGTCACGCGGTGTTTGCTGGCTGGGTATCACAAAGTAACAAAGTGTTATTTTTCGTTATAAAATAATTTCAGGCCAGTCCTGATGCGGCTTGTAGCCCAATAACTGAAAATTGCCAACCAGCGCACCGATTACTGCACAGAAACTTGACCTGGATTAAACCATTGCGGGTCTGCTTTCGTTACTTTACAACATATCCATACTGACACGGTGGGTCAGGTTGCTTCAAAAACGACCAATCCACCAAAAAATATCAATAATATGGGGTGAAACCATGTACGAGAAGTCTGTTGTTATTACTGCTGAAAACGGCCTGCACACCCGTCCGGCAGCTCAGTTCGTGAAAGAAGCCAAAGAATTCCAAAGCGAGATCACTGTGGTCTCCGGTGGCAAGTCCGCCAGCGCCAAGAGCCTGTTCAAGCTGCAGACCCTGGGCCTGACCAAGGGTACCAACGTAACTATCCAGGCTGACGGCCCGGATGCTCAGCAAGCTGTTGAGAAGCTGGTTGCCCTGATGGACGAGCTGGAGTAATCCAGCTTTAGATTCCTCCCCCACAGTCGTTTTAATAGGAAGGATTATGATATCTGGCATTCTTGCGTCCCCCGGTATCGCATTCGGTAAGGCGCTTCTTCTTAAAGAAGATGAAATCGTTATCAATCAGGGCAAAATCTCTGCTGACCAGATTGATGTCGAGATCAACCGTTTCCTCGAAGCTCGTACCAAGTCAGCTGCCCAGCTGGAAGCCATCAAAGAGATGGCCGGTCGCACCTTCGGTGAGGAAAAAGAGGCCATCTTCGAAGGCCACATCATGCTGCTCGAAGATGAGGAGCTGGAAGGGGATATCAGATCCTTCATCAAAGACAACAAGGCTTCCGCTGACAAAGCCATCTATGAGGTGATCGAACAGTACGCCAAGATGATGGCCGAGCTGGATGACCCTTATCTGCGCGAACGCGCTACCGACTTCCGTGACATCGGTACCCGTCTGGTCAAGAACGTACTGGGCATCGCCGTTGTCAACCTGAGCACCATCGACGAAGAGGTCATACTGGTCGCCAAAGACCTGACCCCGTCTGAAACCGCTCAGATCAACCTGAAATATGTGCTGGGTTTTGTCACCGACATCGGTGGCCGTACCTCTCACACCTCCATCATGGCCCGCTCCCTGGAGCTGCCGGCCGTGGTAGGCACCAACGACATCACCGAGCGCGTCAAGAACGGTGACATGCTGGTGCTGGATGCGATCAATAACCAGATCATCATCAATCCGACCGCTGAACAGCTGACCGAAGCCAAGAAGTTCCAGGCTCAGTTCCAGGCCGAGAAAGATGAGCTGGCCAAGCTGAAAGATCTGCCGGCCATCACTCTTGATGGTCACCAGGTCGAAGTGTGCGCCAACATCGGTACCGTCAAGGATACCGAAGGTGCCATCCGCAATGGCGCCGAAGGCGTGGGTCTGTACCGTACCGAGTTCCTGTTCATGGACCGTGACGCGCTGCCGACCGAAGACGAGCAGTTCAAAGCCTACAAAGAAGTGGCCGAAGCGATGCCGGATCAGCCGATCATCGTGCGTACCATGGACATTGGCGGCGACAAAGAGCTGCCGTACATGAATTTCCCGAAAGAGATGAACCCCTTCCTGGGCTGGCGTGCCGTGCGTATCTTCTTCGACCGCGAAGACATCATGCATGCTCAGCTGCGGGCCATTCTGCGCGCCTCTGCCTTCGGCAAACTGCGTATCATGTTCCCGATGATCATCTCTGTCGAAGAGTTCCGTAGCCTGAAAGCTACCGTAGAGACGCTGAAAGCCGAACTGCGTGCCGAAGGCAAAGCCTTTGATGAATCCATCGAAGTGGGTATCATGATCGAGACCCCGGCCGCTGCCGTGATGGCTCATCATCTGGCCAAGGAAGTGGATTTCTTCAGTATCGGTACCAACGACCTGACCCAGTACACCCTGGCTGTCGATCGTGGTAACGAGATGATCTCCGCCATGTACAACCCGCTGTCACCCTCCGTCCTGACCCTGATCAAGATGGTTATCGATGCGTCCCACGCCGAAGGCAAGTGGACCGGTATGTGTGGTGAACTGGCTGGTGACGAGCGCGCTACCCTGCTGCTGCTGGGTATGGGTCTGGATGAGTTCTCCATGAGCGCCATCTCTGTACCGCGTATCAAGAAGCTTATCCGCAACACCAACTTCGAAGATGTGAAGGCAATGGCTGATCAAGCACTGAGCTTTGCCACCGCCGCTGAAATCGAAGCATGCGTAGATAACTTTATTAAGCAGAAAGCAGTCTGCTAAGATCGGCTGCAAACAGCGACAAATCATCTCTAGGAGCTTTATATGGGTCTGTTTGATAAACTGAAGAAACTGGTTTCCGACGATAGCTCTGACACCGGCGGCATCGAAATCTTTGCTCCGCTGTCTGGCGAAATCGTGCCGATCGAAGATGTGCCTGACGTTGTCTTCGCCGAGAAGATTGTTGGTGACGGTATCGCCATCAAGCCGGCTGGCAACAAGATGGTTGCGCCGTGCGATGGCACCATCGGCAAGATTTTCGAGACCAACCACGCGTTCTCTCTGGAATCCGACTCCGGTATCGAGCTGTTCGTTCACTTCGGTATCGACACCGTTGAACTGAAAGGCGAAGGCTTCAAGCGTATCGCTCAGGAAGGCCAGCAGGTCAAGCGCGGCGACACCATCATCGAGTTCGATCTGGCCGTTCTGGAAGCGAAAGCCAAGTCTACCCTGACTCCGGTTGTCATCTCCAACATGGACGAGATCAAAGAGCTGATCAAAATGACTGGTGCCGTGACTGTGGGTGAGACCCCGGTTATCCGTATCAAGAAGTAATGCCAGGCTGGCTCACGCCAGTTGCTGCAGTAAAAAACCGAAGCCTGGTGCTTCGGTTTTTTTAGGTTCATCGCGGCTTTCCGGGGAAGGCCGCCTTGATTTTCAGGAAGAAGTAGTCCGAGTCCCTGAAGCCATAGGCCATCCGCTTGATCACCTTGATGCGGTTGTTCACCCCCTCCAGCAGGTTGGTATGCATATGGAAGCGAGCACTGGCGAGGATACCTCGGGCGTAGCGTTTAAGGTTTCGGGCAAAACGCTGCAGCGGGGCCAGCCCGCTCTCCTGTGCATGCCGTAACCAGCTCCTCCAGCGTCGCCACCCTTCACCCACGTTCGAGGCATACCAGATCTCTTTCAGGGCATCCTTAAGCACGTAAACCGTGGTCAGTGGTTGATTCGCGGCCAGTAGCTCCTGCACTGCACCGCCTGCTCAGCGTTGAGCTTGTCCCGGTTACGCAGCAGCAACCAACGACTCTGCTTGACCACTTTGCGGGCGGGCTTGTCATGGCGCAGAGCGTTGGCCTGATCGACCCGTATGCGGTCTATCACCTCGCGACCATAACGGGCCACGACATGGAACAGGTCGTACACCACTTCGGCCTGAGGGCTGTGCTGCTTTACCTCCCTATCGAAGGCCGTGTTCATATCCATCGCCACCGCTTCTATCTGTTTGCACTGCTCGCCAAGTTGCTCGAAGAAGGGGCGTATGGCCTCACGGCTGTTGCCTTTGCCCACCCACAGTACTCGCGTGCGTTCGGCATCCATGATAACGGTGGCATAGCGATGCCCCTTGTGCAGGGCGAACTCGTCCATGACCAGACGGCGCACATCACCTGGGTGGAAGCCACCCACGCTGGCTTGCAGGCGACGCTTGTCGAAGGCCTTGATCGTGTGCCAATGTAGCCCGGTGAGTCGACTGATATGGCTGAACGGCAGCATCTGCAACAAGGTTTCGACCCATGCTCGCATCCTCTGGGTCAGACGTGATGCGGGTTCGAGCCAGTCGATATGTTCGGATACGCGGCCACAGCTCAGGCAATCCACGCATCGGATAGGCACCTGCAGTTGGACATGCTGATCGAGCAGATCGCGCTCCCGTACATGGCGGATACGCCGATTATGGATCAGAGGGCTTGGTTTAAGACAGCGACCGCAGCGCGGCAGCTCGGTAGTGAGTGGCTCGAGAGTCAGCGTGAGGGTGTCTTTGACGTGTTGGTGGCTGGCTACGATGGCGTAGCCTGGCCAGAAAGCGGCAAGATCGATAGGATGCATGATGACAGCGGGGCTCAGGGGTTGGTGTGTTTGGCGACTGCCAATTTACCTGAGTTCCTGACTGTCAATCCTCTCTTCCCCGCGATAATGCGAAGAACCTGAATTAATCGGGTTAGATGATATGCCAGTGTTAGAGCGTGGTCTCAAGATGACCAAATCCCGAAACTCTCTCGATGACGAGCAGTTCATCGTCAACAACGCGGTTCAAGAGCTTGGGAACAATGGCTATCATGGCAAAATCATGCTGGAAGCCCATGGCGCCACCGTTACTGTGTCGCTGGATGAAGAAACCAGGCTGCTGAATATCTCGGCGTACTTCCCGCAAAAAGAGGGTTTCAATCCATATCCAGAGTGAAAAAAATCACGTTCACAGAACTCTGCGGTAACATCGCCGTGGATCATTTTTGGCTACTGCGATGGGTGAATAAACAAAAGGATTTATCACCCCTTTCCATTTATCGTCATCTGGTGGTTTACGCAACGGGATCTCTTTAATGCAAGCAGCAAGGGCGAACACCATGAAGCTACCCATTATCCTGTTGGGTTATCTCATTTATACCCCACTCAACAAACCCATCCATTAAGGAGATAACATGAGTCTCATTCGCCGCGTTATCCCCTTGTATGTCCACATTGCCCACCTGTTTCTGGGCTTGCTGCTGGTGTTTGCCCTGATCACTCTCGGCTATCAATACCAACAGACCAAAAAAATGTTGATGCAAGAGGCAGAGGAGAGATTCAGCCTGATCGGACAATTGACGATTCAAGAACTGGAAGGGCTGCTTCGTCCTGCTGCACTGAGTGCCAATATGCTCGCCCAGCAACGTCTGATCGAGGCGACGACACTGACTGCACGAATGGCAAGCCTCCCCTATATGGCAACGCTGCTAAAAGGACAGCCATCAGCCAACGGGGTTTATGCCGGTTACCATAACGGCGACATGTTCTGGCTCACACGCTGGCCTGCCGACACCGAGGTGCAACATCTGTCACCTCCCGCCAATACCCGCTGGATTGTGAAAAGCATCCGGCACCTGGAAGCCGCGACTCTCACGGATATCTTCGCCCTGACCGACAAACTCGCGATCATCGAGCACAAACAGGTCTCAGGAAAGCGTTTTGATGTCAGAGAACGTCCAGGGTTTATTCAGGCAAACAAGGCCGGGCGATTGATGCAGACTCCGCCCCATATATCCATCGATACCCAGGAGATCAACCTGAGTTTTGCCAAGCCGATGCAAAATGGTGCTGGTATCGTCGGGGTAGACCTGAGCTTGCGATCCATCGAACGCTTGCTCAAATCAGCCATGATCACCCCCAATATGCGACTGGCCATCGTCAACGAGATGGGGGAATTGGTTACCAGCCACAAAGGCAGTATGATCATCCACGATGAGAAGGGAACATATCGGCGGGCCAAAGTCGCCGAGACCGACCTCCCAATGATTAAACATCTGATCGATGCCAGCCAACGCCAAAACATCGATAAGCTGACATTTCAATCCGAAGGGCATGATTGGCAAGGAATGCATATAGATCTTCCTGCATCGAATGAGTCACGACTATCTCTCTGGATTACGGCACCAGTCGATGAGTTGCTGGCCACCGCCATCACCATTCGCAATCAGAGCTTTCTCCTGTCGGGGCTCTTCCTGCTCCTGGCCCTGTTCTCTGCCATCATACTGGCCAGAACCGCCGCAAGGCCCCTCGATACCCTGACACAAGAAGCAGGAAAAATAGCCCACTTCGACTTCAACGAGCCAGTCAGAGTCAACACCTATATTGCTGAAATCATCGATCTCTCCCAGGCCATGGGCGACATGAAATCGACCATTCAGCGCTTTTTGCAGCTTTCTACCTCTCTCTCCAGCGAGACCAGTTTCCCCCGCTTGCTGGTGCGGCTGCTCACCGAGATGCAGCAACTGACCGGTGCAACAGGCTGCATGCTCTATCTCTCCGATAGCGGCAACAAGACGCTGGAGCTGGCGGGGTTGTGCTGGAATGGCGAGGTGCAGGAGCAAACACCGACCCACAGTATCGGAACACTCAATCAGCCAACACATCCGCTGTTCCGCAACTTGCAAGGAGCGGAACTGGAACCCGTTGCATTGGTCACCAGCGAATTGCAGACCCTGTTCCCCTACATCGAGGAGAGCGACACGCCGCTGACCTTCTGGCCGATAGCCCTGAAAAACCGTGATGGCCTACTGCTCGGCACCCTGGTGTTTCTGATCGATGAACGGAAGAAACCCCTGACTCCACAGCGGATGGCCTTTGTCAAAGCTCTCTCCTCCACTGCGGCGGTGGCGCTCACCACCCAACGACTGCTGGAGGAGCAGCGCAATCTGTTGGAAGCCTTTATCCAGCTCATCGCTGGAGCCATCGATGCCAAGAGCCCTTACACCGGTGGCCACTGTCAACGAGTCCCCGAACTGACCAAGATGCTGGCAGAAGCGGCATGTGAGGCCAAGGAGGGCCCCTTCCAACACTTCTCGCTCGATGAAAAACAGTGGGAAGCGATACATATCGCGGCCTGGCTGCACGATTGCGGCAAGGTAACCACCCCGGAATTTGTGGTCGACAAGGCCACCAAACTGGAAACCCTTTGCGATCGCATTCACGAGGTCAGGATGCGTTTTGAAGTGCTGAAACGGGATGCCGAGATTGCCTACTGGCGGGCACGTCTCCATGGGGGTGATGAGGCCACGTTACAGGCCACGCTGCAACAGCAGTGGCAACAACTGGATGAGGAGTTTGCCTTTATCGCCCGTTGCAACGAAGGGGGCGAATTTATGGCCACAGAGGATATTGCAAGGCTGCAGCTGATCGCAGGCCGCACCTGGCTGCGCACGCTCTCCGATCGAATTGGCATCTCTCAGGATGAACTGGCACGCAAACAGCGGGCAGTGGAGTCACCGCTGCCAGTCACCGAACCCCTGTTGGCCGATCGCCCAGATCACCTCTTCACCCGCAGCAGCCGAGAGCGCCTTGCTCCTGACAACCCTTGGGGATTTCAGGTCAACACTCCCGAGTACCTCTATAACCGGGGCGAGATCTACAATCTCTCCATCCGCCGGGGCACCCTCACCGACGAGGAGCGCTACAAGATCAACGAGCACATGACCCAGACCATCATCATGCTCGAAAAACTCCCCTTCCCCGCCAACCTGAAACAGGTGCCGGAAATCGCAGGGGGACACCATGAGAAGATGGATGGCACCGGTTATCCCAAGCGGCTGAAACGGGACGAGATGAGCATCCCTGCCCGGATGATGGCCATCGCAGATATCTTCGAGGCGCTGACCGCCGGCGATCGCCCCTACAAGAAAGCCAAATCTCTTTCGGAGGCCATCCGCATCATGGGATTCATGCAAAAGGACCACCACATCGATCCAGACCTGTTTGCCCTCTTTCTCTCCTCCGGGGTTTACCTGCACTATGCCGAGCGCTACATGAGCCCGGAGCTCATCGATGAGGTGGATATCAGCCCCTATCTTGCTACACCGTCCAGATAGAAAAGGCTATGTCCCAATTACGTGTTGCATGGGGTGTCCCAGCGCCTCATGCATACACGCTTTGATATTCACCTCCTTCCCGTAACGCTCCAGCATTCTGCGCCAACCCAGGTAATTCTTCAGGTAGTGCGTCGCCACGCCATGGAAACGCTCCATCCACTCTTTCAACCGATGGTGATACCCGTTCA